>JANMDS010000231.1:0-6514 GCA_031376405.1 Betaproteobacteria bacterium | reverse complement strand
GAAGCGTACCCGGTGCAGGCAAGAGCAATTTAAGCCCATAAAGCCCCTGCACTTCTTTAACGCGTCCTTCGGCATTTTCGGCGCGACCGATGTGAAAGAGTACTTCTCGACGCAGTCGATCCGATACCTTTGTAGAGCCTTCAACAAAACGACGAAGCTGTAAATCGATACGGGCAGCGAGCTGCTTTACACCAACAGTTTCAGAAACATTTCCTACACGAATCCCATCAAGCAGGCCGGACACTGACCACCAAAATGATCGCTGCGCTGGCAATGGAAAAGCCCGCTCTACCGCGATCACATGTTCGCCCATGACCGATAGACCTTGCTTGTTTCCGCGAAGCCAAAGCAATAACCCTTTTTCGTAACCTCGGCGCGCGCCAAGCAAGTAAGAGGGTAATCTCTCACCCGGAATGACTTCTGTCACCTCAAGTTTTTGCGGTTTTCGATTTAAATCTGGAAAAAATAAATCAGATGCGCCGGCTTCGGATCCGCGAAGCCGGTGTAACGCCGCATACTCACGCGTTAGTACGGTAGGCTTACAGGGTGCACCGCTAAATACTTCTTCTAAATGCGAGGTCAACCGTCGTAGCGCACGCTCAACTGCACCTAATATTTCGGGTACAGATTGCGTGTTCGGAGAATCATTAAACGATTTAAGGTGGCGCTCAATTTCTCGCGTATACGTCGCAAGACCTTCAATGCCAATGAGCTCAAACGCACCGGACGTCTGATGAATTTCGTCATGCGCACGTTTTCCTGCATCGGGCGAGGCAGTTCCGGCCAGTATGGCCTCGACTTCGGTGCGCGCACGCCCGAGCGTCTGCGCAACCTCATCCTTCACCCAGGCCAGCGGGCCGAGATCAAGTTCTAACGGAATATCAACTTGCACGAGGCAACTCCCAAAATAGTGTTGCGTTAGACCTTAAAGCCGGCCACTGACTCGCGAAGGCTGCGCGCGAGCGAGGTCAACTTATCAATCTGCGTCGTGGTCAATTGCGTGGAGCGAGACGCATCTTCAGATACGCGCAAAATATCTTGCATACCACGCGTCACTTCAGAAACGCTAGTAGCTTGGCGCTGTGTCTGGCCCGAAATGTTCGAAATCAGGTCAGCTAACTCCCGCGAAACCCGCCGAATCTCCGACAGCGCGCTGCCCGCCGCATCCGAAAGTTTCGTTCCCTCCACCACGCCTTGCGTCGAGCGTTCCATCGCGGCTACCGCATCATGGGTGTCGGCCTGAATGGTCTTCACAATGGCTTCAATTTGTTTCGTCGCGTCGCCCGAGCGTTCCGCCAATCGCTGCACCTCCTCGGCCACTACGGAAAAGCCGCGACCCGCGTCGCCCGCCGACGCGGCTTGAATGGCGGCATTTAAAGCAAGCACATTCGTCTGTTGCGTAATGTCACCGATCAGCTCCGTGATCTGGCCAATTTCTTGAGAACTTTCACCTAGACGCTTAATTCGTTTGGCAGTTTCTTGAATCTGGCCGCGAATTTCATTCATGGATGCAATTTGGTTTTGCACCGCCGTCGCGCCCTGCTCGGCCGCGGTAAGCGAACTTTGCGCAACGCGTGCGGACTGCGCTGCGGACGCGGACACATCGTTAATTGACTGGGCCATGGAAAGCACCAAGGACGACGCCTTTTGGATCTCGTCCGACTGACGCTGCGATTCATCGAATAAGCGTGCAGAAATTCGCTGCGCCTCTTGCGTTGCGTTGTTAACTTGGTCGGTCGTTGAGTTAATACCCGTAACCACACCGCGCAATTCGTCAACGGTAAAGTTAATCGAGTCGGCAATCGCTCCCGTCACATCTTCCGTTACAGAAGCATGTACAGTTAGATCACCATCGGCGAGATTGCCCATTTCGTTGAGCAATCGCAAGATCGCCTCTTGATTTCGGCGATTTTCCTCTTCAGCCTGAATACGTCGCTTCTTAGCGTCATCGAACAATACTTTAGCGATCAGCCCCAAAAACCCTAGCGTAATGAGTCCGCACAAACTCGCGAGCCACAGTGCGATGTTGCTTGAATTCCCAGCCCCGGTATAGGATTGCGCTAGAGCTTCAGTATCCTTGGCTAGCGACACCGTATTCATGCTTACACCTCGCGCCGCCGCTTTACCGGTCATGAGATTTGGAGCAATCTTCAGAACGCCAAAGACATTTTTATCGAGCTCGTCGAACGCTTTAGATACATCAGTCAATGCCGCCTTGGCGGCTGGATCAGATAACGCAGAAATACCGAGCACTTCACTTCCACTGCGTAACCCGTCCACCGTATCGCGAAACGACATCACATCTTTCCCGAGTGCGAAAGCTGCATCGGAATCCACTTCGTCACCCAATAAGCTGTTGGTATTTTTGGCAATTCGTTGCGTGAGCATTGACAGTTGGGCAGCAAGCGTTTGCTCACGACCAGATTTTCCGCCTGCGAGAAGTGCTAGCTGATCCGTTGCACTTTGTAGCGCCGGAGTGACCTGCCCTACTTTTTTTACGACTTGATTCAACGTGACGAGCGCAGCCTCACTTTTCGATACATCTTGAACTTGCGGAGACACTTTTTTCCATGTATCAAACAATCTATCGACAATTTCACGTTGTGTTGAGGTTTGAGCCGGTTCGAGGTAGCCGATTTTTGTGTCGCCACCATCGCGCAGCGCCGTAAGCAGTTGATCGAACTCTGTGCGCGCTTCCGATAAGCCCTTAAATCCCATCTGTTGGCCCGTTTGGGCCATGGACGCATCTACTCCGAGCGTTTGGGATAACACCCGCAGATTAGTCGCCGCTTGCAAATTTCTCGCACTCTTGGAGGCTTCATTCACCATTAGACCAAGGCTACCAAGCGTGAAAAACAAACCCAAACCAGACAAAACACCCAAAATTTGTAACTGCTTCTCGGTCGATAAGTGACCGATGAGCGGGAGCGGGCGGGCCGCTCCATTGCTCGCTTTTCGAAAGCGATCAAAAAAACTTCCAGCCTCAGTGTTGTTAGCTATGCCGCCTGCGCCCAAAGCCTGAACTGGAAGCGATGAAGAGAGTTGGGTGTTCGGATTGTTGGCGCCTCGGCCCGCAATCATCGTTGGAGCAAAAACAGTATCCGGATTAGGGTTACCTTTGACAATTTGCGTAACAGGTTCCATCCACGTTAATAAGTCAGCAGGCGTGCTGTTTTTAGGGGCCTTGCGTCCGGTCATCCAAGCAGGAAGGGTAATCATAGCCATAGTTGAACTCTCTAATTCTTAGTGCGTTATTTCTAAAACAATCAATGGAAAACGTTGTTAATCGACAGGAAAGGTGTCGATTGCAGTACTGCGGTGATCTGGATTAGATTCCAATGATCGCCGTTTTGGTCGACGCCGGTATCGGTTGCCCAAACCAGCGGTTTTTCAGCGGGCGCAATAGAGGCGATTGTTCGTAAACCGGTCACGCTATCTACCAAAAGGGCTGCGCGCAATTTTGTGTACGCGCCCCCTAAAACCAATATGCGAGAGGCTCCCGTTGTTGCAGCGGCCGCGCCGTGAAGCAGCGCGCCAAGGTGCGACAACCCTACTACTGCGCCGCGCACGTTAGTGAGACCCAAAAACCACGATTGCGCCCCTGGCACCGCTCGCACCGCGCCCAACGGCGCGACTTCGGTCACCTCCGAAAGCGGGATTGCGTAGGCAATCCCCGCTACCGTAAACGTTAATCGCGGCGCTTCGCCACCGGAACGACGCACGGCGGCGAGTCGCTCGGAAAGCTCTTTTTGAAATGAACGAAGATCTAGCTTACTCATGGCGTAATGGACGGGTCGTTAATTTACAGCGTGCCGATTTTGCTTAGCAAGCTCCGGACATCGACAGGCTTTACCATGTAGTCACGTGCGCCCTGGCGCATGCCCCACACCTTGTCCGTTTCCTGACCTTTACTGGTACACATGATGATCGGGATGAGTTTGGTCGCTACATCTCGTGAGATTTGGCGCGTAGCCTGAAAACCGTTGAGCCCGGGCATCACTACATCCATCAAAATGAGATCGGGCATGATAACTTTTGCGTTCGCGACCGCTTCTTCACCGCTCGAACACTGCACGACATCAAACCCAGCTTCCGTGAGCGCCGTGGTGAGCACATGGCGCTCGGTGGGTGAATCATCTACGACTAATATTCGTTTAACCGCCATGGTTTATCCCCTTACGATAGAGCCGGCTTGATCAGCGACGGCCTTGAGAAGTTCTTCTTTAGAAAAAGGTTTAGTTAAGTACTGATCGCAACCAACCATGCGGCCACGGGCGCGATCAAATACACCGTCCTTGGAGGACAACATAATGACGGGGATGGATCGATACTTTTGGTGTCGTTTAATAAGCGTGCAGGCCTGATAACCGTCGAGTCGCGGCATCATGATGTCTACAAAAATTACATCTGGCTGGTGATCGGCGATCTTGGCAAGCGCATCAAAGCCATCTTCGGCGAGCAAAACCTGGTAGCCCGCTTGCAGCAAAAAAATCTCGGCCGAGCGCCGGATCGTATTGCTGTCGTCGATGACCATCACTTTCAGACCTGCCAGCTGTGTTGGCGTTGTCATATAAAAAAAGATAACCCGTAGTATTCACGAGTGTATTACAACGGGATATCAATGACAATCGGATATTCGACTATCCGCCCAGAAAGAGCTTGTAGGCGGGATTAGTTGTCTCTTCTACGCACGGAAACCCTAGTTTCGAGATGAATTGGGTCAGTGCATCGCTTTGATTAGTAGGCACTTGCATACCCACAAGTACTCGCCCTGAGTCAGACCCGTGATTTCTGTAGTGAAAAAGGGTAATGTTCCAGTCTTGCCGCATCGAGTTCAAAAATTGCATCAGTGCGCCAGGGCGCTCTGGGAATTCGAAACGAAATACCCGCTCTCTGAGTACTTTCTGGGCTCGGGGAGAGTGTCCGCCAACCAAATGTCGAACGTGAGACTTCGCTAATTCATTGTCGGTCAGGTCGGTGCACCGAATTCCAACGCCACGAAGTTGCGTTAATAGCGATATGGCCTCTTCTCGTTTAGTGATGGCAACACCGACAAACACGTGGGCTTGTCGGTCATCGGCGAATCGATAGTTGAATTCTGTGACGTTACGCGCGCCAATCGCACCAATAAAGCGACGAAAGCTGCCTGGCTTTTCATCGAGTGTTGCCGCGAACAACGCTTCGCGCGCCTCCCCAATCTCCGCACGCTCGGCTACAAAGCGCAGTCGATCAAAGTTCATGTTCGCACCGCACGCGATGGCGGCGAGGGTTTTGCCTTGCCATTTTTTCTTTGCTGCGTAGGCCTTGAGCCCAGCGACTGACAATGCGCCTGCAGGCTCTAATATAGAGCGGGTATCGGTGAACACATCTTTAATGGCCGCGCTGATCGCGTCGGTATCCACAAGAATAAAGTCGTCGACGTACATTTGGGCGAGACGAAACGTCTCCTCGCCGACCAACTTAACCGCAACGCCATCAGCGAATAAACCCACATCCGCCAACTGCACGCGCTTGCCCGCTTTGAGCGACTGCACCATGCCTGACGAGTCTTTGGGCTGTACAGCAATAATTTTTACCGAGGGGCGCACTTGCTTGATATAGGCAGCGACCCCAGCAATCAGCCCGCCCCCGCCCACCGCCACAAACACCGCATCGAGCTCACCGTGCACTTGCCGCAAAATTTCCATGCCGATGGTGCCTTGCCCGGCGATCACATCGGGATCGTCGAATGGATGCACGAAAGTAGCGCCGCTCTTTTTGCCAAGCTTCACGGCGTGCTCGTAGGAATCTGAAAACGACCCACCGTGTAGAACTACGCTCGCGCCACGCGATTTAACAGCGTTAATTTTGATAGCCGGTGTCGTCGTAGGCATTACGATTGTTGCTTCTACGCCGAGGCGTTGGGCTGAGAGCGCTACGCCTTGCGCGTGATTGCCCGCAGAGGCCGCGATCACACCTTTTTTCTTTTGTGCGGTCGTGAGATTGACCATCTTGTTGTAGGCGCCGCGCAGCTTAAACGAAAACACGCTTTGCTGGTCTTCCCGTTTGAGCAAAACGTTGTTGCCGATGCGTGCCGAGAGCTGCTCCGCGCGCTCAAGCGGCGTCTCAATGGCGACATCGTAAACACGCGCGTTCAAAATACGCGTCAAATAATCGTTGGCCACTTTACGCGCCATACGGAACTCTCCAAACTCATATAGTGGGAAGTGTACCTGCGGCGCAAAACGGGCATTTTGGGGGAGATATCTTCCCAAAAATGCTCTTTTTGCGCCGCAGATATTCACGCTTCCCAAACGTACCGGTCGATGCGCAATAAACTCTCAGCGTGAAATTTGTAAAAATATTGTGGGCACTCCCGCTGACGCTTTTTGGCGTTGTGCCCGCTCTCCTGGTTTGGCTCGCGCGCGGGCACGCTCACTGCATACACGGCGCGCTCGAAATTCACGGCCCGATGGGAAATTGGATTTTGCGTCGCCCTTACATCAATTTCGTAGCCGTTACGATTGGCCACATC
>JANMDS010000210.1:0-30514 GCA_031376405.1 Betaproteobacteria bacterium | reverse complement strand
ACCTGATTATTTGCTATAAAGAATTACCTGACCCCCACGATTTTGTGACCCCCAGGTTCTTGACCCCCTGAAACATACCGGATTAAATGCTATAAAGCAAGACCTGCCCCCACGTTCTTGTAAGACCTGACCCCACGTTCTTGTAAAGCAAGACCTGACCCCACGTTCTTGACCCCCACGTTCTGCGGTGACCCCCACGTTCTGCTCAACAATGAAAATCAGGAAGTATTAAAGAAATTCGTGCGAATTTCAACAATCCCTTAGCGCGTTACTTGTTTACAGGCGAATCTGGATCGAGCAAAAGCGCCATCAAATCTTGAATCTGGTTTTCAGTCAAAATCTTTTTTTCCCCAAAGCGTGGCATGTTAGAGCAGGCGTTGAACGCATGGGAGTTATAAATTTTGGCCCAGGTGTACTTCAAAATGGGTTCGCCCACGCCGCGTAATTTTCCGTACTCGTTCAGCGTGGAGCCAATATTGCCGTACGATAATTCCGCTTTAGAAATTTGGTGGCACGCATAGCAATTTCCACCCGCCCCCGCGCTAGCTTGATCGGACCACTGAAACCCGCGCCCGTTTTGCGCAATGCGCTCGCCTTCGCGCCAATTGCCTAAGTATTTCCCGTCAGCCGGATACTTCACCTTTGATAATTCCGCCGCTTCGAGCTTCTCGCGCAAGGCTTTGGGCAGCTCTTCACCCCGCTCCGCGTAGTCGCTGCACACGCGCTGCAACTCATCTTGATCGATGCGGGATACATCAGCCTGACCGCGCGATTTGAACGAGGCCTTCATGAGGGCAAGCGCATCGCCGTGATCCACTTTTTTGGTAGTGAGCGCAGCGCAACCGGCCAAGAGCGCAATACCTGCGGCGCAAATAAGGGCTTTTTTGAACATTATCTTCATGAAAATGACCTTATCGTTTGAGCGCGGGCGCGTCGTATTTGCCGCCGTTGGCGTTTACCGCGAGATACATGGTGAGTGCGGTAATCGCGTCCGACGCGTACCCAGGCTCAGGGAAGCGCTGCTGGCGGTAGCAATCCCACAACCGATGCTGCATGGTACGCAGTTCGCCTTGACTCACGCAATACGCGGGCCACGCGCCATACGCTTTTTGTGCGAACTCTTTGTTGAGTAAGTTGGGTAAATCTTGCAGGCGAATGCGCTGGTTGTTACTGGCATGGCAACTTGCGCAGGAAAAATCGTGCGGGCCACCCCGGTGAAAAAACAACTTCTTTCCGAGCTCGTAATTTTCTTTGGCCTTGGGGTGTGCAATGGATACGTTCATTATCGTGCCGCGCGATTCGTCAGTCACGTAGGCCACCAACGCTTCCATCGTACTTTTTTTCTCTGGTCCATCGCCGAATGGCTGCTTGACTAACTCTTCGCGGTTAAATCCTTGCAGCGTGATTTGGCAATGGAGTAAGCGTTGCTCCACATCCATTACCTTGTCCGCGTCGGCAAAGTAGCGCGGCATTTGCGCATACGCACCTTTCACTACCCCAGCGCCCAAGCCTAAGTCACAACTGCCGAGCGATTGTGCTTTTGGACCGCGCTTTTGTTGCCATACCTCTTCGCCGCGCGCCACCGTCAAATCCGCTGGGTTGCCATCGGCCAGCATTTGCCGATACCGCTCAATTTCTTTTACCGTGTCGGCACTATTTTGCGCGAACGATTGGGCGAGCGGCAGCACTGCGAAGAGCGTTACGCACAGCGTTTTAAAAATGCGGCGCATCGAGGTTTCTCCTGGAATTATTTCTTATTTTGCACGCGCAATGCGCTCCACACTGCGCGCATTGAAGCGAAATTAACTTACGCGATTACACCGCTATCGGTGCGAGTGTCGCCCTTGTTGTCAGTCCACGTTACCTCTACTTTGTCGCCTTTTGCGCCACCTTTAAAAGCGAACTGCAAAAACGGATCTTTCGATACAGCGGGCCCGAGTTGGCCCGAGAACACGACTTTACCGTTATGTTTTGCTGAAATGCCTTGAATAAAGTGTGCGGGGATGACAGCGCCCGCAGCATCTTTACGCTGACCTGTTTCCATAATGTGCGCCATCAATACCCGCACTTCTGTGGTGTCGCCTTTGAGTGCCGCGCGAATGCGCATTGGATCTGCCATGATTAACCTCCGCATCCGCCAAGGGTAACCTTGACTTCTTTAGTTGCAACATAGTATTTACCATCCGCCTTTACCAACGCGAACACATTGGAGCTTTGCCCCATTTTCACGCGGGTCGTTACGTTGGCATCAGTGCCGCTTGGAATGTCAAACGAGGCCGCCAGCGCGTTTGGGTTTTTCTCAACCAAAATCGCGATGGATTCAGTTTTGCCCAACTTACTCGTTACGCCCAC
Organism: Betaproteobacteria bacterium; assembly: GCA_031376405.1. Lineage (GTDB taxonomy): Bacteria > Pseudomonadota > Gammaproteobacteria > Burkholderiales > Casimicrobiaceae > JANMDS01. The sequence continues at coordinate 28,162 of JANMDS010000210.1, read as the reverse complement.
CGGCACCACCGCACCATTTTCAGCGATATCGGGTGCGTTGATCAAAATATCTGCCGATTGCGCGGGCGCAGCGCCACCCAGCGCTTTCACTACGTCGCTCAAGCTTTTTCCATCAAAAGCGGCTTTGTTCCAGGCTTGCGCCCACGCGTTAGACGCGGGCAAAAGTCCCGTGGCCGCGGCCAAGCCCATTACCGTGATGCCGGCGCTAGATTTAAGCGCTTTACGACGAAACTTATTCATTACCTTATTCTCCAAAAAATATTGATCAAACGCTCCAAAGACTATCACGAATATTCAGCTGTCGCTCGCGTCGAATTCACCTGGATCAAGCGGCGATTCGCTGGGAATCCGGTACTCGTTATTCGCCCAGGCACCTAAATCCCGCGTTTTGCAGCGCTCCGAGCAAAAAGGGCGAAACGCGCTCTCAGGGCTCCACTCAACGCGTTTACTACAAACTGGACAGGCAACGCTTTTCATATACGGACACTCATAATACACACTGCTGGAGGGAAAAGTTGACCGGCTCATTCATCAAAACGCGCATATTACTCACGAGTCTGAAAAACCGCAACCCGATTTGGTAGCGATTTGCGCTCACCTCGGGCACTAATTGATACTGAGCGTCAGTGAGCACGCGCACCAACTGAGGTGGGCGGGCGCTCAATACGCTGCGCTGAAACTGGCCGTTTTCCGCACGCAACACTTCTGGCTGGCTACTTTCACGCAGCAGCCGCAATAACCACTGTGCCGCTTCTTGCAAACACACAATCGGGGCGAACCATTGCTCAATATCGTGCACGCGTTGAGCGGAATCTCGATCTAGCCACATCCGGAAATAGGGCAACTCAAATTCACACAACGAGCCAGGGATCGTGGCCCGTTGCTTTACGTTCATCAGCCACTCAATATCGCGCAAATGGTGGCCGGGCTTGCCGATCATCTCGCGCAACGCGCCCGCAATGCGCTCAATGCTTGTTACGAACGAATTGAGCGCTTCTCGGGAAACCATGGGATTGCTATCTTGTGCGAGCCAAAATTGTCGCTGTCGTTCGAGCTCTTGCAACATGTCGGATTTCATATCCACACGGCTGACGAGTTCGATAATATCAAAGAGCGTGGTGAGCGCATACATGTGATCGACACGGCTATCGCGCCCCGCTAACACGCGCAAGCGCAGGCTCATTTCTTCGAGCCGCAGCCAATTGCGTACGCGCTCATTCAACGGATGCTCAAAAACGATTTCCATTGCTTAGGCAGCACCTGCCGATGAAAAGACTGGGCGCATTATGCGCTACGCGCTCTGTGTAGGTTCGCGTAGAAATCATGCAACCGCTTTACTTGCGGCACGAGCGCGGCGACGCTTTCGCTGTTGTCCACAACATCGTCGGCAGCGGCTAAGCGCGTGGCGCGTGCCACTTGGGTGGCCATAATTGCCCGGACGGCTTCTACGGTAAGTCCGCTGCGCGCCTGAACGCGCGCTATTTGCTGAGTCTCGGCACAATCAACAACCGCCACTCGATCGCACACCTCACGGGCACGCGAGGATTCGATCAGCAGCGGAACCATCCAAATCACGTAGCGATCTGCTGGCGCAGCGCGCAACGCCTGATCCATGTGCGCGCGAATAAGTGGGTGCAAAATGGCTTCAAGCTGCTTGCGCGCAATCGGATCAGCGAACACGCGCTTGCGCAGCGCTGCGCGATTGATCGCCCCAGCGGAATCAAGTGCATCCGCCCCAAAAGCACCGGCCACCGCCAATGCGCCCGCCTTCCCTGGTTGCGATACGGCGTGCGATGCGGCATCGGCGTCGATTACTGTTGCACCGAAGGCCTGAAACAACTCACCGACAGAAGACTTACCAGAACCGATGCCACCGGTGAGTCCTACGATCAATTGCGAATGTGCATTCGCCACGAAATCAGTGCGGCAAGAAAATACGCATGAGCGCGCTGCCAAAGAAGAGTGCCGCCACACCACCTGCAGCGAGGTAGGGCCCAAACGGCATAGCGCTACCGCGTTGCATGGCTCCGCGCATGATCGAGAAAATACCCCAGGCCGCGCCTGCGACAGAGGAAAGCAAAATAACCGCCGGCAATACTTGCCAGCCGAGCCACGCACCGATAGCGGCGAGCAGCTTAAAGTCCCCGTATCCCATTCCTTCTTTGCCAGTCACTATCTTAAACACCCAATAGACTGACCACAAAACGAGGTAACCCGCCACCGCACCCCAGAGTGCCGTAGGCAAATCAACAAAAAGGCCAAAGTAGTTGACGATGAGACCGAGCCACACTAAAGGTAGGGTGATTTGGTCAGGGAGCAGTTGAGTGTCAGCGTCGATAAACGTTAGCACCAGCAATGCGTACAAAAAAACAAACGCAGCGCCGCCTTTCGCATTCCAACCAAATTTGTAAACCGCTGCGCCAGCCAAAATGGCGGCAAGCAATTCAACAATAGGGTAGCGAAGGGAAATCGGTGCGTTACACCCTTTGCATTTTCCACCTAGCGCAAGCCAGGAGAAAATCGGGATGTTTTCTATCGCGCGAATTGTGCGGTTGCAGTGTGGGCACGCGGACGCCGGTACCATTAAGTTGTAGCGCGGGCTTTGCACAGGTTCCTGCCCGCTGAATTCCGCACATTGCGCGTGCCACTCGCGCTCCATCATTTTTGGCAAGCGGTGGATCACCACATTGCCAAAACTGCCCATTAACGCTCCGAAGATAACCGCCACCGCAATGCCAATGGCGGGCTCTTGCAGTGCGGTAAAAATTTCCTGCATTTAAACCACAGAGCCGAGTTTGAAAATTGGCAGATACATGGCAACCACAATTGTGCCGATGACCACACCCAAAAACACGATCAAAATCGGTTCGATTAAGCTCGACATCGCAGCCACCGCATCATCCACTTCGCGTTCGTAAAAATCGGCTACTTTTCCAAGCATCGCATCAAGCGCGCCGGTCTCTTCGCCGATCTGAGTCATTTGCATCGCCATCGTTGGGAATACCTTGGCTCCGGCCATGGCAGTGGTCAAACCGGTGCCAGTTGTGACCTCGGTTTGAATCTTCTTTGTGGCCAGAAAGTAAACATGATTACCAGCTGCGCCCGCTACAGTGTTCAGCGCTTCCACCATCGGTACACCCGCCGCGAACATCGTAGACAGCGTGCGCGCCCAGCGGGCGATAGCGGCCTTTTGCAAAATTTCGCCAAAGACAGGCATTTTCAAAACAGCGCGATCAATCCAGTGGCTAATCGCCGGAACGCGGCGCCAAAAGTATAAAAAAACCATCGGAATGCCAACCGACACACCTACCACGATCCACCAAAAATTCACGAACCAATCCGACACCGTAATCATGATTTCGGTGAGCCACGGCAGATTAGCGCCGAAGCTTGAAAATACCTGCTTAAACGCGGGGATCACGAACCACATAATCACGGCCACCACAATGATCGCAACTGAGATCACCGCAATAGGATAAAACAGTGCCGATTTAATTTTGCTTTTGATCGCAATAATTTTTTCTTTATAAACCGCAAGCCGATCCATGATGGCATCCAGAATACCAGCGGTCTCGCCTGCCGCGACCAAATTGCAATACAGATCGTCGAAGTATTTAGGCTGTTTGCGAAACGCCTGACTCAAACTACTGCCGCCCTCCACATCAGCCTTAATCGAGAACAGCATACGGGCTAATTTGCCGTTGCTTGAGCTCCTAGCAGCGATGTCGAACGATTGCAGCATTGGCACACCGGCTTTTATCATCGTAGCAAGCTGGCGGGTAAAGAGTGCAATTTCTTTTTCGGTAATCTTGCCGCCACCGGAGAATGTTTGCTTCTTGATGCGTCCAGGCTTAATACCCTGACGTCGCAAATTGTTGCTGACAACCGATTCCGTTGCCGCGCGGATTTCCCCCCGCACAACGCGGTTGTTTTTATCGATACCTTCCCAGGTAAAGATGAAGGTTTTCGTCGTATCTTTTTGCGCACCCGCGCGTGCAGCGGTCGAAGTTGCCATAGTCTAATTTGCTTCTATATGTTGGTTACCGCCTCGATCTCAGCGAGGGAGGTTAGACCAGATTTGACTTTGATAAGGCCCGAGTGGCGCAAAGAGCGAACGCCTTCTTTACGGGCTTGGTGCTCGATTTCTAACTGCGTACCACTGCGCAAAATGATGCGCTCCATATCTTCAGAGATAGGCATGACCTCGTAGATGCCAACGCGGCCTTTGTATCCAGTGCCTTTGCATGCATCGCATCCAACGGCTTCATAGGGCGTCCAGCTCCCGTCGCACTCAGCTTCGGAGTAGCCAGCGGTTAAGAGCGTTTCGATTGGTAGTGGTGATGGGCGTTTGCACACGACGCAGAGCTTACGGCCGAGGCGCTGGGCAGTAATCAGATGCACACTGGAGGCCACGTTAAACGGCGCGATACCCATGTTCATCAAGCGCGTAATCGTGCCCGGTGCGTCGTTGGTGTGCAACGTGGAGAGCACCAAGTGGCCGGTTTGCGCGGCTTTGATGGCGATTTCGCCGGTCTCAAGATCGCGGATCTCACCGACCATCACGATATCGGGGTCTTGCCGTAGAAATGATTTCAACGCCGCAGCAAACGTGAGACCTGCCTTATCGTTTACGTTTACCTGATTGATACCCGGCAGGTTAATCTCAGCCGGATCTTCAGCGGTACAGATGTTAATACCCGGTTTATTAAGTAGATTCAAGCAACTGTAGAGCGATACGGTTTTACCGCTACCGGTTGGCCCCGTAACCAAAATCATGCCGTACGGACGCGCAATGGCTTCCATCAAAATCTTTTTCTGATCAGGATCGTAGCCCAGCGCGTCAATACCCACCATCGCAGAGGACGAGTCGAGAATACGCATTACGATCTTTTCGCCGTAGAGCGTAGGCAGAGTGCTGACACGAAAATCAATGGATTTCGTTTTTGAAATCTCAAGCTTCATACGCCCGTCTTGCGGCACGCGTTTCTCAGCAATATCGAGACGCGAAATAACCTTAATACGGGAGGAAATTTTGTCTTTCAGCGCCAACGGCGGTTGTGCCATATCCATCAACACACCATCTAAACGGTAGCGAATCCGGTAAAACTTTTCGTACGGTTCGAAGTGAATATCCGACACGCCGGCATTGATGGCGTCGAGCAAAATCTTTTGGATGTACTTTACGACTGGAGCGTCGTCTACATCGCTCGTATCTTCAATCGACGTGGGCTCACCGCCCGACATATTGAGCTCGATATCGTCAGTACCGACCAAATTCGAAAGCGATTTGTCGTTTTGCTCGGTGAGCCTGGCGATGACTTTGCTGAGCTTGTCGTCTTCGACGACCAACGGTTCAGCGACCAAATTCGTTTTGAAGCGAAACTCTTCAAGCGCCTGCAGAAAAGTGGGGTCAGACATCGCTACAAATAAGCGATTGCCCCTGCGCACGAGCGGCACCGCGCGGCGCGCAGAGATAAGCTTTATATCTAGCCACTCGGGAGCGATTTGCGATAAATCGAACGACGTGAGATCGAGCAGCGGCAGCCCGAAGGTATTTGCTGCGAATTCGGCTGCGCCAGCCGCGTTCATCTTGCCCGCAGCGATGAGCTGAGAGACAAAGCTTAAGCCGCCAGCATTCGCCGACGTTTGAATTTGTTCTGCTTCAGATTGCTTGAGCACACCTTTTTGCACGAGTGCGCGCCCGAAACCACTGAGCAAAACCGATGGAGCAAGAGTTGCCATGTTGACCGATTGGACTAGTTACGTTGGCGGAATAATGCTTAATGAATATGCTAAGTTTACGAGGATTGCGTCACATGTAAAGGATTTTCATCCCCTGCGCGCAGCCTGTTGTCAGTTTGTCGCGGTTTTTGCGTTGACATCCATGCGTTTAAGCCAGACTGAGCGGATTGAGCGATCTTGCACTTGCCGCACCTCCACCATTGCGTCTCCCAGCTTCATGCTCACACCAGCGCTCGGTATATCTCCGAGCACTTCTAGCAATACGCCATTGAGCGTTTTGGGGCCGTCGACAGCAAAAGTCGTGCCTAAACGTCTATTAAGTGTGCGCACGCTTGCGCTGCCAGGTACAACGACACCGCCGTTATCCTCCTTCGTCCAGCGTCCGGTGTTTGCGGGATCAGAGCTCGTAAATTCGCCAACCACCTCCTCCACGATGTCTTCCACCGTCACCATACCGATTGTGTCGCCATATTCGTTCACCACAAACGCCATGCGCTCACGGGTTTCTTGAAAGCGCTGGAGTTGCACCAGTAGCGGCGTACCGCTTGGCACGAAGTACGGTTTTCGGAAAACTGCTTTTAGATCATCGCGGTCGAGCGTGCCTTCGTTCCAAATGGAAAGTGCTTGCCGCACCGGCAATACGCCAATCGGCTCATCCGTATCGTGATCGATTACGGCCAGTCGCGAGTGGTGAGCGGTGACGATTTGTTGATGCAGCGTTTCGTCGTCCGATTCGAGATCAATCGATTCAATAGCACGCCGCGGTGTCAGCACATCGTCCACCACGGCTTCTTGCAGCTCAAATACATTGGCCAACATAGAGGAGTTCTTTGCGGGCAGTATGTGCCGCCCTTCTAGCACCATCGCGCGCAAATCTTCGGCGGTAAGCGCCTGCGAGCCTTCACCTACAAGCGGGATACGTAGCAGCTTAAAAAACGCTTTAATAAATAGATTGGTGAACCACACCACTGGGCGCAACGCCCATACGAGTGGTTTCAAAATGAGCGCGCTCCACGGCGCAAGTTGGTTCGGGAAATTCGCGCCAATCACTTTCGGGCTAATTTCCGCGAACAACAAAATCGCGAAGCTTGCAAGGCCGGTGCCGATGGCCAACACCGTTTCGCCTTTGCCAAACAGCCGCTCGCAAATGAGCGCGGTGAGCATGGCCGCAGTGGAGTTAAACACCGTATTGCCCAGCAAAATCACCGAAAGCAGCCGATCCGTATCTTTCAATAGATCCACGGTGCGCTTTGCTGCGCTATCGCCCGCTGCCGCCGCCGCCCGAAGCCGAAACTTGTTCGAAGCCATTAAACAGGTTTCGGAAAGCGAGAAAAACGCCGAGAGCGCGAGCACCAACGCCAGTGCGAAAAACAAGGTTACGGTAGGGATAGCGTCCAAAAGGAACTGACAAGCCTAAAATGCAAGCATTACTTTTTACCAGTACCTGCGGCGTAAAAAAGGCAATCTTTAGGAGATATCTCCCAAAAAGCGGCCTTTTTACGCCGCAGGTATGGAGCCAAACCATGCTCGGAAACCTAACCGAACGCCTATCAGGCGTTGTCAAAACGCTGCGCGGCCAAGCCCGTATTACAGAAGAAAACGTAGGGGACGCACTGCGTGAAGTACGCATGGCGTTGCTCGAAGCGGACGTGGCGCTGCCGGTGGTGAAAGAATTCATCGCGCGAGTGAAAGAAAAAGCGCTGGGGCAGGAAGTGGTGGGCTCGCTCAATCCAGGCCAAGCGTTCGTAAGCGTCGTTCACAAAGAGCTCACTGCCGTAATGGGTGAAGGCATGAGCGCGTTGAACTTAGCCCAACAGCCGCCCGCCATTATTTTGCTCGCGGGCCTGCAAGGCGCGGGCAAAACCACCACAGCGGGCAAGCTCGCCAAGCGGTTAAAAGAAGACCAGAAGAAAAAGGTTTTACTCGTCTCCTGCGACGTATACCGCCCCGCCGCGATTGAGCAATTGCGCACACTCGCAGGCCAAGTGGGCGCAGGCTTTTTCGAAACCAACTCGATGGATGCCGTGTCTCGAGCCAAGACCGGTATTGAATACGCTCGCACCCAATATTTCGATGTGGTGATTGTGGACACCGCAGGCCGCTTGGCAATTGACGAAGCGATGATGCGCGAAATAGCCGAAATCCACCGCACGATTACGCCGGTAGAAACGCTCTTCGTAGTGGACGCGATGCAAGGCCAGGATGCGGTGAACGTAGCCAAAGCCTTCGGCGAAACGCTGCCACTCACCGGCGTGATTTTGAGCAAACTCGATGGCGACTCGCGCGGCGGCGCGGCGCTCTCGGTGCGGCACGTCACCGGAGCACCGATCAAATTCGCCGGTGTCGGTGAAAAGCTCGATGGTCTGGAAGTGTTCCACCCCGACCGCATGGCATCGCGCATTTTGGGCATGGGCGACGTGCTCTCGCTGGTGGAAGACGTAACTCGGCAGGTGGATGCAAAAGAAGCCCAAAAGCTTGCCGATAAGTTCAAAAGTGGCAAAGCTTTTGATTTAGAAGATTTCCGCTCGCAGATGACCCAGATGAAAAAGATGGGCGGCATGAGCGCCATGCTCGAAAAGCTCCCAGCACAAATGCAAGCCGCCGCCTCAAAAAGCCAAGTGGACGAAAAACAAATCGGGCGTATGGAAGGCATCATCAGCTCCATGACGCCTTTGGAACGCAGAAAGCCCGAACTCATAAAGGCTTCGCGTAAAAAACGCATTGCCGATGGCGCGGGCGTACCGGTGCAACAGGTGAATCAACTGCTCAAACAGTTTGAGCAAATGCAAACGATGATGAAGACCGTGCAAAAGGGTGGGCTGAAAAATATGATGCGAGGGATGGGGAAGATGATGGGGCGGTAGCGCGCATAGCCCGTCTGCGTAGCCTCGATTAGACTGCGGCCTTTTGCAGGCGTAATCGAGGATCAAAGTGTTTGCTTCCATTGGCATTTTCAATTGACTGCGTGCCGAAACACAACAACCTGAATTGCCTCGATTACGGCCTACAGCCTAATCGCGGCTACTTTTCAACGAAAAACCTGCGGGAGACCTCTGCACAACTTGAGTTTCGTCGCCCCGGCGAAGGCCGGGGTCCAATTTCGTTCGTAAGCGCAAAATCTATGCGCGTGTTTTTACGGAACAAAACTGGAGCCCGGCCTTCGCCGGGATGACGAGTATTGAGTCCCTTAAGTGAGTTATTCAGTTGTGCAGATGTCTCTGCGGCATAAAAACGGCACATTTTCAAACTTATCTCCTGAAAAAATGCCGTTTTTTTGCACTCGATAAATACGCTCTTTCGTCGCACAATCCACTCCGATGAGTTCCGAAACCGTTTGGCACGTAAGCGAAACGCCTGGCATCGGGCACTTTGCGCCGCGCCCGCCTCCTTCGTTGGATGCGAACGTAGCCGAGGCCGTGGTGTGGGCGGTGAACGATCTTCGGTTGCCTAACTATTTATTGCCACGCGAGTGCCCACGGGTGGCGTTTCACGTCGCGGCGCACACCACTGCCCGCGATATCGAGCAGTTCTTCACGCCGGGCGGCAGCCAGTACGTGATCGCGGTGGAGCGCGCTTGGCTTGCGCGCATTGCGCAATGCGTGTTGCATTGTTACGCAATGCCCGCCACGCAGTTTGTGTGTGTGGACGCAAATGCGGGCTACTTTGTTTCCCGCGAGGCGGTGCGACCTACGCGCGTGGAGAGGATCGACGATGTTGCGGTCGCGCTGAAATTTCGCGGGGTGGAGTTGCGCGTGGAGGATCGCCTACATTCGTTGGCGCACGCGGTTAGCAGTTCGTCGCTCGGGTTTTCGTGTATTCGCATGCGCAATGCGCTTGCGTAGCATTAAAACCTGCGGCGTAAAACAGGCATGTTTTAAAACTTATCTCCTGGAAAAACACCGCTTTTTTAAAAACAACTACAGCGCATGTGGACGCGCGATGACGCCTAAATTGAGCGCGCGCGGGCCTACGTTTACCGAGCTGGTCATGGAGGTGTGGGAGAGATGCAGCTTTACACCGGCGCGCGCGGCCGCGTTCGATAAATCTACGTAGCCCGACATCTCTTGCACGGCTTCTATCGGGCCGCTGTAGCCTAAGCAGATGTGTGGTGACAGGAGCGCCCGATCGGCAATAAGGCGCTGGGCGAGATTGAATAGTGCATCACGTGCCCGTGCGCGACTCGGGTATTTTGTGAGCGGCATGGTTTCACCCAAATGCCCACGGATGACAGGCGTGATCCCGAGCGTACGCGCAGCAAACGCAACCAAGGGGTTGACGGACTTTTCACCTTTTAGCGCGGCACGTTTCAGGATGAAATCAAAATCGTCGGGCACCATATAGGTGTAGGTGTGTGCGACGAGCGCTTGCTGCCGCTCTAAGGTGTGAACGAGACCCGCGCCGCGATCAATCTGATCTAACAAATCGAGCACCTGGGCTGCGTAGCCGCTAAAGAGTGCGCGGCTATCGACGCAATCGGCCATGATCGCAGTGGGCTTGCCTGCGCTCACGCGTTGTGCAAAGGAGCTCATGCGCGCGCGCTTAATCGCCTCTTTGGCGCGGGCATACATTTCGCTGCGCGTTGAGCTAACAAAAACACCAAAAATCTCATCGTAACCCGTGGCCAGCGCGTTGCTGAAATAGTTACTCATCTCCGCAATCGAAAGTGGCTCGGAAAACGCAGAAACGGTAGAAGGTAGTGCAAGATGTTGCACGTAAAACGCGCGGGTTTGCCCGATATCCCGTATGTCCAGAATTTTGCGGCCGTTGGAGTTCACGTGCACCGGCAACGTGCGCAGCTTGGGGTGCGCAAGTGCCGCGTCCGGCATATCCGATGCTGCGTCAGTCACAAAGTAAAACGAGTTTGAAGAAGCCATGTTGGACGAAAACCGCAGCTTATCGCGCTGCGAACATACGTTATAGTTGTTCGAGGTTTTAGCTGAACGAAACGCGTTGTCCTAACGAATCATATGTGTGGTGCACGGGGACGGATGAACGGTGGCGTGCATAAAAAAACTAGCTGCTTACTGGGCGCGGTCGGCGAATGTAATACACATCCAACTCAGTTTGGTGAGTTTTGGCGAATCCGTGATTTAGGTAAAACGCATTGGCTTCGCTCGCACGCAAAGCGCCCACAAAAATCGGCGCGTTGGCCGCATCCGCCTCGGCAAAGCATTGCGCGATCACCGCTGCACCAATGCCATTTTTTTGCCAACGGGGATGCACGTAAAGATGATCGAGCAACAAGCCACCCTCAATGGTTTTGAGTACGAAAAAACCGACTTTCGTACCATCACGCAGCACCCAACGGGTCATGAACGGATCGAACGCGGCCAGCAACCGATCGCGCGCCCGCTTTTCATCAAACCGCCCTATGCGCTCCAAACTCTCGCGCATAGCCTCCACGCGCAGGCTCGCGAGCGCATCCGCATCGGCGAGTTCGGCGCGGGAAAAAGTAAGGGTGTGGGTTGGATGCACGAGAACGTTTATACCTGCGGCGCAAAAAACGGCACTTTTTGGGAGATATCTCCCAAAAAAAGCTGTTTTTACGCCGCAGGTTTTGGTGCTGGCGGGTGTTATCGGCGAATTACGCCAACGCACTTGCCTTCGATGGTGAACGACTCGTCGCGCGTGTTCACTTCTATTGGGTCAAAATCGGGATTTGCGGGCAGCAAGCGCACTGCTGTGCCTTTACGTTCAAGCGTTTTCACGGTTACTTCATCGTCAATTCGCGCGATGATGATGTCTCCGCTGCGCACGGAATCGGTTTTGTGAACCGCAATGAGATCGCCATCCAAAATGCCCACATCGCGCATGGATAGACCCTTTACGCGCAACAAGTAATCTGCTTTCGGTGAGAAGAAGTTTGCAGGCATGGGGCAGTGGGACTCTACATGTTCTATGGCCAAAATTGGTGAACCGGCCGCCACGCGCCCCACCACTGGTAAGCCGAGCGCTTGCTTCATGAGCTTAATGCCCCGTGAAGCCCCAGCGGAGAGCTCGATGTAGCCTTTTTTGGCGAGCGCACGCAAATGCATCTCCGCCGCATTGGCCGAGGCAAAACCAAAGTGACGGGCCACCTCAGCACGCGTGGGCGGCATGCCCTGCTCAGCCACGCACGCTTCTATGTGAGACAAAATTTCGGCTTGACGATCAGTTAAATTGGGGCGCTCGCCCAGCGGATCTTCTACAAACGAACGGTTACGCATGGTTTCATTTACACCGTGGTTTTATGAACACTGTTATTTTAAGCGGGTTTGCTGATAAACGCAACGGTAAGGTCAAAACCTTCAACTCAGAGCGCGCAAAGGGCACAGATAGAAACTAGATCATCTGTGCACGCGTTGGAGACGCGGCGCACTGCTTTTTACTTGCAGCGCAAAGTGGGGGCCGTTCTGAAACCGGCCCTGCAGTTGCTCTTGAATTTCTCGGCGGCCTCTGCGCTCGCTGTGCCTTTACGTTGGGGGTTTTGACTTCGAATTTGAGATTGACTCTGAATTTGAATTTTCGTTAAAACCCACGCTTGTCGTGTTGTCCCCCGACCAGCGCGGCTATGCGTTAAAGTAGGCGTTCGTTTCGCGCACCGACCAAGGAGCCTCCATGTTGGACTTAGTTCTCAAGCACATACCAGAAATTGCCATGACTGCGGCCATGGCGTGGGGTGCGGGGCTGCGTATGTACTTGGTGGTGTTCGTCGTGGGGATGGCAGGATATTTTGGGTATGTGCCGTTGCCTGAGAGCATGAAAATCATCAGTCACCCGGCGGTGATGGGCGCGGCAGGGTTTATGGCGTTCGTTGAGTTTTTCGCTGACAAAATTCCCTACTTGGATAGTATGTGGGACGGTATTCACACCTTCCTGCGTATCCCAGCGGGCGCAGCGCTGGCGGCAGGCATGATGGGCGGCAATGGCGACGCGGTTTCGATGGTGGCCGCAATTTTGGGCGGCACGCTCGCAGCCGGCACGCACTTTGGCAAAGCGGGCACGCGCGCGGTGGTGAATACGTCGCCCGAACCGTTCTCAAATGTGGGTGCCTCGCTCGCCGAAGAAGGGATGCTCCTAGGTGGGCTTGGGCTGGCGATGACGAGCCCGTGGCTCTTCCTCGCATTGCTCGCGGTGTTTATCGTCGCGGTGATTGTGTTGTTGGGTGTGTTTATCCGTGCGATTCGGAAATTGATGCGGCGCAAAGAGGCCACCGGCACTTTGAAGCCCATTTAGGAGTTCAGAAACCGCTTTTTGTGCAGTGGCGAAAAGTGCGCTTTTTTAAGCCGATAATGGTTAGAACATGCCTAAATTACGCCGCAGGTATTTGCTGAAATGCGCGTAGCCGTACTGGGCGCAGGCATGGTGGGTACTTGCTGCGCCTTGGCCTTGCAAGCGCGCGGGGCCGAAGTCACCCTCATTGATCGGCGTGCGCCGGGTGAAGAAACTTCTCATGGCAATGCGGGCGTAATTGCCCGCAGCTCGCTCATTCCGTTTAACCATCCGCGTTTGTGGCGCGCACTACCTGCGCTGCTCAGGAACAAATCGCCAGGTTTCCGCTACGACGCACGCTACCTGCTCAACAATGCAGCCTGGGGCGCGCGCTTTTTAGCGCATGCGCGGCATGCCGAATTCGCCCGCACCACGCAATCGCTCGATCATCTCGTCACGCTTTCCATTGCGGGGCACCGGCGTTTGCGCGACGAAGCGAATGTGGCCAGTCGCTACCGCGACGATGGTTGGATTTTTTGTTACCGAAACCAAGCAAGCTTTAACGCAGCCGCATGGCAGCGTAAGGTGTTCGATACGTTTAATGTGCGCTACGAAGCGCTCGATGCAAACGCGCTCCAAACCGTTGAACCGCATCTTGCGAAAAACACATTCGCGCGCGCGCTGTGGGTGAAAGATGCGATGAGCGTGGATGATCCGGGCGCGGTGGTGAAAGCCTTCGCGCAACTATTTGTAGAGCGCGGCGGGCGGTTCGTTCAAACGGAAATACCTGCGGCGCAAAAAGCGGACTTTTCAAAGCTTATCTTCCTAAAAAACGTCGGAAATTTCGATAAGGTCCTTGTAGCCCTCGGCCCGTGGTCGCCAGACTATCTGGCCCCGCTTGGCATTAACGTGCCAATGGCGTATGAGCGCGGGTGTCACCAGCAGTTTTACTTTCAAAACGGGGCGACACTTAATCATCCGTTCTACGATGTTGAGGCAGGTTACGTTCTGGCGCCGATGTCAGGTGGCGCGCGACTGACCACCGGCGTAGAGCTCGCGCACAGAGATGCGCCCGTGAACGTTTCCCAACTAACGCTTGCCACACGCGTAGCGCAATCGATTATTCCTATCGCCGTATCGCCACGCGAGCTGCCGTGGCTCGGTTCCCGCCCGACTCTGCCCGATTCCCGTCCTGTCATTGGCCCGTCCTCGCGCATCCCCAACCTGTGGCTGGCATTTGGGCATCAACATATTGGTTTTTCCACCGGGCCGGGCACTGCTGCGATGTTGACCGATCTTATGTTCAACGCGCGTACGCATACCGGAGCCGAACGAGAAGACTCGGTGCTTTTTTCACCTGCGCGTTTCGGGCTTTAACCGCGCTATTTGCAAAAGGCCGTTGATTTGTTGCGCAAACCCAACTTTCAGAAAAACGGGTTTCGCCTCTGAAGATGGAGACAAAAATGCACGTTAATCGGGCGTTTTCTGTGATGACGTCGGGTGATATCTGCCATCACAAATTTTCTCAAAAATAAACCGCGCAAAATTGTTTTCGCATTACCGCTGATTGCCTCATACGCATAATGAATATTCATTATGCGAACTTTAGGCGAAGAGAATTTTCCCGCACCGCTTTTTTTCTGAATGCGCCTCTACAAAATTAAAATATGGGGTGTTCATATTTCCTGTACATCCGTTTGGAATAGCGCTAAAGTGAGTGAGTGGATAGCCAATTTGTCATACAGACGTTTCACGGTAAGTTGTGTGTCGAGTTGGTTCGTATCAAATAAATCTGCACAAAGCAGATCAATCTAAAAAGCTTGGAGCATTTAAATGAGAAATCTGGTTCGACGCGCTTGCTCGCGTTGCGCAGGGCACATCCCCGTTGCCGTAATGGCAATCCTCTTTAGTTCGTACTCGTGGAGCGCGATTACCGGCACCGCGTACATCGACTACAACGGTAATGGCGTAAAGGATGTGGGAGGTAGCAGTGGCACGCCTCCCGTTCCCTTGGCAGCGGATATAGGCGTTGGAGGACTCACCGTTACCGCCACCGGCGTTATCGCTGCGGGACCCGACGGTCTGACGGGCACTGCGGATGATGTGATTGGGGCATGCGGCGCGTCAACGACGACCTCCGCAGTCGTGGCCACACTGGGCGCGTACTCGATTGCCACGACTGGCTGTCTGCCTGGAACACTTGTACGCGTTGAGTTCTCCGGTTGGCCCACTAGCACGCGTCCAGGCTTAGGCGGTGCAACGACCGTTCAGTTTGTGGGCCTCAACGCAACGTCCGTGGATTTGCCGCTGGTCGATGCGACCCGCTTCTGCGAGAACAATCCGCAAATTGCAACCTCTTGCTACGTGTACGGTAACAATCTGGCCGGCCCGAACAACGCGGCCGATGTTTTGGTCTCGTTCCCGCTCTCCGCAGGCGGTACCGCTCTGCCGGCTGGCGCCTTACCTGCCCCCTCCCATATCGCTGTGGCCAACCAAATGGGTTCGACTTACGGGCTTGCCTGGCAACCCAGTAAGCAACGATTGTTCGCGGCGGCGTATATGAAATACACCACCGGTTTTGGCCCTTCTGGGCCAGGTGCGATTTATGCCTACGATAAAGCGACCGGTGCAATCTCAACGTTCACCGACATCAATTTACTCGCGATGAACGACCCTACGCGTCCCGGCCTATTTGGCCCTGGCGCGGCCGGAACCGATCCGTTTCCGTCTGCCGACCCAGCGCAGATCCAAGGTGGAGTCGGGAAAATTTCTTGGGGTGATGTTGACATCAGTCCCGATGGAGCCGTCATCTATGCGCTCAATATGGCGAATTTGCGGGTCTACGCGTTCCCAGCTGGCGTCGCATCGGTAACGTCCTCTGCCGCGGTTGCCGTCTTGCCTCCCATCCCATTCCCTGCATCGGATCTAGGGTGCACGGCACCACGCGAGACCCTATACAGTTCTTACGAAGGAATGGTTGGTCCGTACGCGATGGGAATGCACGTTGATGCCACACAGATTTTAATTGGCGCTCGGTGCTCAAAACGATTTGCGCCGCAAATTGGAAACGCCTACGTATTTCGCTACGACATTGCTGCGGGTACGTGGAACGCGACCCCTGTTTTTACTGCTGATTTGGGAGCCATGCATCTTACCGGCAATGGTTACACCAATCTTATTGGGGATATAGCCGTCGCTGGTAACGATCTAATTATTACGACCCGCAATATGAGTGCGGATTACCTTACACAAGCGTCGATTGGTCAGGCGTTCCGCGCGTGCAGCGCGGGGAGCGGAGTCTACGTGCTTGAGTCAAACGGTAGCTGCGGTACGGCCACAGGTGCTGGGGTAGGCAACGGCAACGGCCCTGGCTCGGGTCAATTTTATGCACCAGATACGGCTGCCGATGGGCAGCTCCACTCGCAACAAGGCGGTCTGGCTTACTTGCCGAGTCGCGATATCCTGTTAACGACCTCGTATGATCAATTTGGACTCTACTCCGCGGGCGCGTCGTATTGGAGCGCCTCGACGGGTGTGAATACTAAAGACTACCAACTCCTGCTGCGTCCGGCGCCAACAGGGGCGGACCCCTACGATGCCAAAGCCAATGCATTGGGCCAACCCGAGGTGATGTGTGCGGCTGCGCCCGTTGAAATTGGCAATCGAATCTGGAACGATCTCAATAACAACGGTCTCCAGGACCCAAACGAACCGGCGCTGGCCGGGGTCACCGTTGAGTTGCGCAGTAATTTGGGCACATTGCTCGCCACTGCGATTACCGATGCGGCCGGTAACTATTTATTTTCCAATGATGGCCGTGGATACCCAGCAACAGGAAGCAATGCGAGCGCTAACGGCGGATTCGTTGATGATGGTCAAGGCGGAAAAGTCTCGACCGTGTCGGCGCGCTACGGTGTGCTATTCAAAACCGGCGATACCGTCAACGTGGTGATCCCGAACGCTTCTGGCGCTTCGCTGCAAGCGCCGCTCGCGGGGCTTTCCTTAACGACAGCAACCGTCGGTACGAATTCCGCGATTGACTCTAACTTCGTCGCATCCGGAACAAACGCGACCGCGTCAGTTGTCGTTGGCGCACCCGGCGCGAACGATCACACGATCGACGCTGGATTCGCGCCTCCCATCCCGCGCTATTCCATCGGCGATTTGGTGTGGAACGATACAAACAACAACGGCAAGATCGATGGTGCGGAAGCGCCGCTGGCGGGCGCGAAGGTTGAAGTATTTTCCTCCGACGCGAGCGGTAACCCAACGGGTGCTGCCATTGGTTCGATTACCACCGATGCCACGGGACGCTATCGCTTCGATGGCTTAGCAGCTGGCGACTATGTTGTAGTAGTCACACCGCCAGCGGGTTACTTGAGCTCAACCGGTACAGCCGTTGTAGCGGGTGCGGTAGCAACTGATGAACTCGACAACGGTAAGGATGCCAAGATCGCCTCGGGCATTGGCGCTGGAGGGTTTCCTTCCGCTAAGATTACGTTGGGACCTGGCAACATCGAGCCCACCGCCGAGAAGAGTAATACCTCGGCCGTGCCGCCAGGACAAGTGGCAGGCGCTGGTGGTGAGGCACCAGATAATCGCTCAGATCGCACGGTCGATTTTGGTTTCTTTTTGCCATTCGATTTGAAACTGACTAAAGCCATTACAAGCACGGGCCCCTACATCGAAGGTTCGACAGTGACCTTTACGCTGAAGGCTGAGAACTTAGGTCCTGGTGTAGCCAGCGGTGCCATTATCGTTAAAGATAAGTTGCCAGCGGGCCTCATTGCCGTGAGCGCGACCGGTACAAATTGGACGTGTTCGCCAACAACGGGGGCCGGTGCGGAAATTACTTGTAATCGGGCTGCAGCAGCGGGGGCACTAGCAGCAAACGGTGCGGCCGATCTGATTACCGTGACAACCACCATTGCGGTCGGTACGGCCGGAACGCTCATGAACACGGCGCAAGTTAACCCTGACCCTGCGGATGCGTCTAAGGCTGAACTCATTCCTTTAGGTGCAACCAATTCTGGCTATGAAGATGGTACGAACGCTTCGGGCTCGAATAACGACGATAGCAAATCCGTAGCAGTGGGTGCGTTGACGTACGCGATTGGCAATCGTGTTTGGTTGGATGCCAACAACAACGGGGTGGTTGACGCGGGTGAGGTCGGTTTGGATGGCCTCGCTGTACGCCTAATCAATACAACGACTAACGCGGTAGTGGCCTCAACAGTAACCGCAAGCGGTGGCTACTACTTATTCCCAAGCCTAGCTGCTGGCACCTATAAAGTGGAGATTACCCCACCGAATGGGTACGCCAGTTCAACCGGTGTAAACGGCAGTGCAACCGGGCCGTACGAAGCGGGAAGCACTGACTTTACCTTGGCGGGCGACAACAAAGATCACGGCACGAAAGTGGTAAGTAGCAATGTGGTCACCTCAGCTGCGGTAACGGTAGGGCCTGGGCTGCAACCACTGGGTGAAACAACACAGCCAGCCGGCACGGATACCACACCCGATGATCGAACCAATCTGACGGTGGACTTTGGTTTGTTCGCGCCCGCCAGTTTGGGAACAGTGGTTTGGATCGACAACGGCAATGGTGGCGGCACGGCCAACGATGGCGTGAAGCAGACCGGTGAGCCGGGCATCCCTGGTGTAACGGTGCGCTTATTAAATGGCACTGGCACCCCGATTGTGAACCCCGCGACCAACGCACCTATCACCACGACTACCGATGCAAACGGCAACTACGGGTTCGGCAACCTGATTCCTGGCACCTACCAAGTGGAGTTCGTATTCCCAGCGGGGACGGTTGTAAACACGATCAACCCAGCGGGTAGTGGCAATCCTCCAACCAATCCATCGGTAGGTGGCGCAGATGCCCAGCGCAATGAGATGAACCCGACCACACGTCGTACGCCGTTGATTACGCTCGCAGTCGGCTCGGATAATCCGAATCTAGATGCAGGCGTGCGCTCGTTTGATACCAATCCGACGCCGCCGATCAACGTACCCACCTTAGACGCTCGGATCTTAATCCTCTTGGCAATGTTAATGATTGGGGTAGTCGCGCTTCGAACTCGGCGCGCCTGACACGCTCACCGAATCTCTACAAAAAAAACCCCGCAGACGCGGGGATTTTTTTGCCTCCAATAAAGTGCTATAGCGTAAGTTTTGCAAAAGCACTGGCCATTGCGGAAGCGGCGGTGGCACTCTGATTTCGCGGAGTTCCAAACTGCCCATTTTTTCGGGAGATAAATTCATTTTTAGGGCTATTTTGCGCCGCAGGTATGGGGTCATTGAGCTTCATCGTGAGGGCGATACGTTTGCGCTGCACATCGACTTCCACTACTTTTACTTTCACAATATCGCCCGCCTTCACCACATCCTTGGGGTCTTTGACGAATTTGTTGGCAAGCTGTGAAACGTGGACTAATCCATCTTGATGTGCCCCAACATCGACAAATGCACCAAACGCCGCGACGTTGGTAACTGTGCCCTCGAGCAACATGCCGGGCTTGAGATCGCTTATGCTGTTCACGCCATCATTAAATCGCGCCGCTTTGAACTCCGGTCGAGGATCGCGGCCAGGCCTTTCAAGTTCAGCCAACACATCACGCACGGTGAACTCTCCGAATCCTTCATTTACAAACGAATCTGGCTTTACGCCAGCAAGCGCAGCACGATTGCCCACAATTTCAGAAATAGGTTTCTTTATTCGCTGCAAGATCGCCTGAACAAGCGGATAACTTTCAGGATGCACCGCCGAAGCATCCAATGGGTTTGCGCCACCGTTAACTCGCAAAAAACCCGCCGCCTGCTCAAATGTTTTCGGACCAACGGTGGCTACGCCCAGAATGGCGTGGCGATCTGTAAACGCACCATTTCGCTCACGATGCTCGACGATGGCGCGGGCATTGGTTGCGCTGAGTCCGGCTATCCGCGCGAGCAGCGGCGCAGAAGCGAGATTGACATCCACGCCCACCGCATTAACGCACGTCTCCACAACCGTATCCAATTTTCGCGCCAATTGTGTTTGGCTCACATCGTGCTGGTATTGTCCGACGCCGATGCTCTTTGGGTCGATTTTCACCAGTTCGGCGAGCGGATCTTGTAGGCGGCGGGCGATACTCACCGCGCCACGCAAGCTTACATCTAAATCAGGCAATTCTTGGGAAGCATAAGCACTCGCAGAATACACCGATGCACCCGCCTCGCTCACCACCACTTTCACGACCCCTGGCGCAGATTGCTTAATTAAATCAGCCGCCAATTGATCGGTCTCGCGCGAAGCCGTGCCATTGCCAATTGCGATCATTTGCACGTTATGCTTCTGCGCGAGTTTGGACAGCACATGCAACGAACCATCCCAGTCTTTCCGAGGCTCGTGCGGGTACACGGTGGCTGTTTCGAGCACTTTACCCGTGGCGTCGACGACGGCCACCTTCACGCCGGTGCGGATGCCCGGGTCGAGCCCCATGATGGCCTTCGCGCCTGCGGGTGCCGCGAGGAGTACATCCCGTACGTTATCCCCAAACACTTTTATCGCAACCTCCTCAGCGCTTTCTCGGAGTCGGGCGAACAAATCCCGCTCCAAACTGCTTGCGAGTTTTACGCGCCATGTCCAGGCGACGCACTTTTGCAAAAAATCGTCCGCCGCACGCGCTTGGTGTACGAATCCTACATGCCGCGCTATTGTTCGCTCGCACACACTGGGCGTACCCGCAGGGTGCGGCTCGGCCGGCTCCGGTTGCGCAAGCTTCACGCTTAACATCTCCGTTAACCATCCGCGAAACACCGCAAGCGCGCGATGCGAAGGCACTTTCGAAATTGCTTCGCTGTATGCGAAGTAGTCACGGAACTTCTCACCGGACTGCTCTTTACCGGCAACCACCGCGCTCTCGAAGAGACCGTTTTCCCACAGCCATTCACGTAACGTTCCGACGAGCTTGGCATCTTCTGCCCACTGCTCGGTAAGGATATCGCGCGCACCATCTAGGCACGCTTTCGCATCTACAAATCCCGCGTCGGCATTGATGAATTGCGAAGCAACTTGCAATGGATCACCACACCGATCGGCTAAGATTTTTTCTACAAGCGCACCGAGTCCCGCCTCGCGCGCAATTTGCGCTTTCGTTCGGCGCTTTTGTTTGAAAGGGGCGTACAAATCTTCAAGGGTTTGTTTACTGTCAGCCGCTTCGAGCGCTAAGGCGAGCTCTGGAGTCATCTTGCGCTGCTCATTGATGGAGGCAATCACGGATTCCCGACGCGCATCCAGTTCGCGCAAGTATCCCAGGCGCTCTTCAAGAAAGCGCAGCTGAATATCGTCCAAGTTATCTGTTGCTTCTTTCCGATAGCGGGCAATGAAGGGTACGGTCGCGCCGCCATCAAGCAAATTCACAGCCGCTGCAGCTTGCTTTTCGGAAATAACAGCATCTCGCGCGAGGCGCTTAAGGAGAGGTTGAAGCATATTTTTAGGAGCCCAACTAGCAGGCAATGAGAAAGGGTAGAGTGAGCGAGACGAGCCTGTTGATCCGTATGGAACCCGCAAGCAATACTCTATTTTAGAGCTACTGTTTGCGCTCCAAATATTTACGGGAATGGGTCTAAAGCGAGCACGTCATTTCAATTGAAACGCTGCGGGTTAAACGGCGTTAAATCAAGCGCGGGTGCCTGCCCGTCGACCAATTGGGTGACAAGTTGCGCCGTAGCAGCGGATTGCGTGAGACCAAGATGCCCGTGACCGAATGCATAGATGACGCGATCATCGCCGCGCGCAAAGCCAATCGCAGGCAACGAATCGGGCAGCGATGGACGAAAACCCATCCACTGCGTGCCGCCTTCGGTGTTCAATCCTGGCATAAACGATTTCGCGTGGCGCAACAACACCTCAGCGCGCTTGAAGTTCGGTGGCGCTTGCAGTCCTGCAAGCTCGACTGCTCCGCCAACGCGAATGCCGCCAGCAATAGGCGTCATCACAAATCCATGGTTGGGAAACGTGAGCTGGCAATTGAGCGCACCCGCGCCTGGCGGCAGCGTGGTGTTATACCCGCGCTCCGCTTCGAGTGGGATACGCTCGCCCAACGTGCGCGCGAGGGTGTGAGACCACGCCCCTGCGGCGACCACTACGCGCTGAGCTCGAAGCGTCTGACTATTTTCGAACTTAAGTCGAACACCATCGACCTCCGAGACCAGCGCTTGCACATGCGCGCGTCGCAATCGGACCCCCAGCTTTGCGCAACACTCGGCTATACGGAGCGTCAACTGCAATGGGTCATTGATCGTGGCCCAACCGGGCACAAACGTGGCGAATTGAAACTGCGGGCTTAAACCGCTCTGTACGTCGGCAATCGCATCGCCCCCTAACAGGTGTTCAAACTGGATGCCATTTTCGGTGCGCACGCTCCAACCAAAAAGCGATTTCTGCCACGCGGCTTGGTTTAGATAGAGGTGAAGATTTCCACCTTCGTTTAAGTCATCCAGCGCATCAATCGATTTCAACGATTCATGTGTTGCAGCTGCCGAGAGTTTATTTAGGGCCGCTTGTGCGCGTGTGCTTGCGTACACCCGCTCCGGCGCGCACGCGCGCCAAAAACGCCAGAGCCATGGCGCAATCTGTGGTGCGTAACGTGGTCGCAGCGCAAGCGGCCCTAGTGGATCGAGCAACCAGCGAGGCGCTTGCTTTAAGATTCCAGGCGAAGCCAGTGGTTGAATATCTGAAAAAGCGTAGGCTCCGGCATTACCGCGGCTCGCACCGGCGGCAACACTATCGCGCTCAACCACTACAACCTGGTGTCCCGATTGCGCAAGGCGCAACGCGATTGATAGACCAATAATGCCCGCGCCAATGACGACGACTTCGGCTTCGGTTTCATCGTCGGCAAACGGCTGAAGCATTGAAATCTCTACGTGCATTTTCGATGCGCCAAACGATTTGCATTGCTCTGAAAAAATCTAAGCGCCACTTAAACCCCATGCAAAAGAATCGGAAGAATCAAAAACCATCTGCGCATCGAGGATTACGTGAGCGGTACCTTGTATTGAGGGATAAATGCGCGAATGGTCTTCCGGCGTGTAGCGAAATTGGGCTTTGAATACACTACCAATCACACTTTCTTGGTGCCACACTTCGCCCGCTGCGAGTGCGCCATCTGCGGCAAGGCACGCGAGTTTTGCGCTGGTGCCGGTACCGCAGGGTGAGCGGTCGTACGCAGCCCCTGGGCATAGCACAAAGCTTCGCCCGCTGCGATCGCGGGGGTAGCTATTCGAATGCGCTGGGCCGAGCAATTCGATATGGTCAATTTCCGCGCCGTCTGCGCCGGTGATCCCTTGTGCGGAGAGCGCTTTGCGCACCGCTTGCGCGCACGAGGTTAACGCGCTGATTTGGCCCAGCTCCACCGCAAGTCCGTGATCATGGCAGAGAAAAAACCAATTTCCACCCCATGCCACATCTCCATGCAACAGTCCGTAGCCAGGCGGGTGCACCGGCACATCGTGCGCGAGGCGATAGGACTGCACGTTGTCGACCGTTACCGATCCATCTTCGTGCAATCGTGCTTTGACCGTGCCAACCGGAGTATCGATGGCGTGAACGCCCGACGTTATACGGCCAAGGTACGCAAGGGTTGCGACAAGCCCGATCGTGCCGTGTCCGCACATCCCTAAGTAGCCTACGTTGTTAAAGAAGATAACACCGCACACACTACCAGCATGCTCTGGCTCGCAAAGAAGTGCGCCTACGAGCACATCGTTGCCGCGTGGCTCGTTCACGAGCGCGCGTCGCCACTTGTCGTGTTCTGAGCGAAAACGCTGCAAGCGCTGCGTCATGGATCCGCCACCCAAATCAGGGCCACCTTTTATGACCAGGCGCGTGGGCTCTCCGCCGGTGTGGGAATCAATAAATCTTGTAAGGGGGGTGGAATTTGGGGCGGGCATAGAAAGGCATTAGCGCTCAGTTAGACTCTCGCACGTTGTTTTGGTTTGACCGCAGCCTGCGGAGCAAGTGGTTTTGATTTGAGCAAACGGTGGATATCTTTCCGCACCGCCTCAATATGGGAAACGAGAAAGGCGCACGCATTCGCTGCGTCTCCCGCACGGCAAAGTGCAATGAGTTTGCGATGCTCACGCTGAGCACGGACTAACGCTGTATCGCGGTTCAATTGCAGCCGAGTGTAACGATCACTTGACTGTAACAGCGCACCCACTACGGTCAAAGTACGGGGTAGCTCTGCATGTAGATACAAACTCATGTGCAACTGCGCATTGAGTTGGCCCCAGCGGGCAACATCGTTTTGGGCAATCGCGGTTTCAAAGGCAACATCGAGTCGCTCCACGTCTTGGTAATCGCTAGCGGTCATCCGCGCGACAGAACGCGCCAATAATCGCGGCTCAAGCAGTACGCGCAATTCGAATACATCGTCGATTTCGTCGCGCGCAAAGCCGAGCACCACAGCGCCTTTGTGCGCCTCGATATGTATGAGTCCCTCCGCTTCGAGCTGAAACAACGCCTCTCGCAGAGGAATTCTGCTCACGCCAAATTGAGCAGCCAATGCATCCTGCCGCAATTGACTTCCGGCCGCAAGATTCCCTGCCAAAATCGCTTGCCGCAACTGCTCTGCAATAGCAGCCGAGAGCGTGCGATGTTGCAAGCCAGCTTTCATACGCAAATCACCTTAGAATTCAATAAACCTAATTGTATAAAATATACAATATTGATCTA
Organism: Betaproteobacteria bacterium; assembly: GCA_031376405.1. Classification (GTDB taxonomy): domain Bacteria; phylum Pseudomonadota; class Gammaproteobacteria; order Burkholderiales; family Casimicrobiaceae; genus JANMDS01. Next base: position 3,504 of record JANMDS010000210.1, on the reverse strand, counting down.
CGGTGCGACACTTCCTCGCGCTAAAGTCGTATCGGAATCTAAACTTATCGAGGCTCACATGACCGCACGCGTCGGTTGGCAAGGGGTGTTTCCCGCCGTAACCACCCAGTTCAAAGAAGATTTCTCGATAGACATTGATGCCACCGCACGTGTTATGGATGCGCTCATTCTTGACGGTGTTTCGGGACTCATCATTTGCGGTACTGTTGGCGAGAACACGGGCCTTGCCCGTAACGAAAAGATGCAAATTATGGAGGCCGCGCGCAGCGTTGCGGCTGGGCGGGTACCTGTAATTTGTGGGGTGGCTGAATTCACCACTGCATTTGCGATTGAAACGGCGAAGGCTGCAGCCCAAGCGAAAGTAGATGGCATTATGGTCATGCCAGCGCTAGTTTATTCGGCCAAGCCCCACGAGTCCGCTGCACACTTTCGGTCGGTGGCGCGGGCGACGGATTTACCGGTCATGGTGTACAACAACCCGCCGATCTATAAAAACGATATTACGCCCGATATTTTGGCAAGCCTTGCCGACTGCGACACCATCGTGTGCTTCAAAGACAGCTCCGGCGACACCCGCCGCTTTATCGATACCCGCAGCCGCGTTGGGGATCGCTTCGTGCTGTTCGCAGGGCTCGATGATGTGGTGGTGGAAAGTGTTGCAATGGGCGCGGTCGGTTGGGTGTCGGGTATGTCAAATGCCTTCCCTCGCGAGGGCGAAACGCTGTTCCGGTTAGCCCGTGCCGGACGTTTCGCAGAGCTGATGCCGCTCTACGAATGGTTCATGCCGTTGCTTCATTTAGATGCCCGACCGGACTTAGTGCAGTGCATTAAGTGGTGCGAACATAAGGTAGGTCGCGGTACCTGGCGTACGCGTGCGCCACGCTTGCCTCTGCAAGGCGACGATCTGGCCCACGTAGAAAAGGTGATGAACGCGGCGCTGGCAGACCGCCCAACTCTACCGGAAGTAGGTTTGCCAAAGTAGTCTGCGCCTATGTCAAATCCGAGCCCAAAAGCACTAGAGGAGTGGCTGCTTTTCGCACGTAAATTGGCCGACACAGCGCACGCGATGCTCGCGCCCGCTGCGGCCCTGCGTCCGCAGGTGGAGGTAAAGGCCGATCGCAGCTTTGTGACGGCATTGGATACTCAAATTGAAATTCGGTTACGAGCGCTTATTTCCGCGCGCTACCCAAGTCACGGCATTATTGGAGAAGAAAAAGGAAGCGAAGCGGAAGACGCCGAAGCCGTGTGGATACTCGATCCAATCGACGGCACGGCCCCTTTTGTAGCGGGCGTACCTGTTTTTGGCACACTGATTGCCTTGGCGGTAGGCGACGTTCCGGTGCTTGGCATCATGCATCTCCCGGTCACGCGGCAGCGCTACGAAGGCGTGGCGGGGCGCGAATCAACGCTTAACGGTGACCCGCTGCGCGTGCGCAAGTGCGACAACATCGGACAAGCCATTCTCACTACGAGTAATCCCGATTTTTTTAGCGTATCCGATACCCGTGCGCTGTCGGCTCTTCGCGAACGCACTGCGTGGCGCATTTACGGGGGCTGCTGCATGAGCTACGGTTTATTGGCAGCGGGGCGCACCGATATTGCTATTGATGCCAGTTTCAAAATTTACGATTACGCACCCTTCAAACCACTCATCGAAGGCGCGGGCGGTGTGCTCACCGACTGGGAGGGACGCAGCATTTCCCTCACCAGCGGAGCGCATGTACTCGCCGCTGGCGACGTTCGTCGACATCGGGAAGCGTTAACCCTTATTGAACAGGCTATGCGCTGATATGACCAGTATTGCAATAGAAAATATAACGGTGCGCTACACCGAAAAGCCGGTGATTGATGGGTTATCCTTACACATTGAAAGTGGTACGTTCTTCACATTACTCGGGCCGAGTGGTTGCGGCAAAACGACGCTGCTACGCACCATTGCTGGCTTCGCCCACGCCAGCGCTGGACGCATTCACTTCGGAAATCGGGACGTAACCCATCTCCCCGCCTACCAGCGCGACATCGGAATGGTGTTCCAAGACTACGCGCTCTTCCCCGATAAAACGGTATTCGATAATGTCGCGTATGGCCTGCATGCGCGCAAGAAAGATGCCGCATCAATCAATCGTGCGGTGGGCGAAGCGTTAGAACGTGTAGGTCTCGGCGATCTCGCGCGCCGCCAGCCCGCAGCGCTCTCCGGCGGACAAAGACAGCGCGTCGCCTTGGCCCGCGCGCTGGTTATTCAACCGCAGGTGTTGCTCATGGATGAGCCACTATCCAATCTTGATGCGAAGCTGCGGGTGCAGGTCCGTGAAACGATTTCGCACCTCCAAGCGGAGGCGGGTATCACGACGGTGTTCGTTACGCACGATCAAGAAGAGGCGCTTGCTCTGTCGCACACCGTTGGCGTAATGAACCAGGGACGGCTCGAGCAGGTTGGTACCCCAGCGCAGGTCTATGCACAACCAAGGACCGCCTATGTTGCCGATTTTGTGGGCGGCTCGAGTTTACTTTCCGTGCAGCTTGCTGCCTCGCTTAGCGAAGGCGAATCAGTCGTCGTGCAGCTTGGTAGCGGCAGCGCGCGCGTGCGCGCTGGCTGCGCACTTTCGCAGGGTGCCGCACTGCTCATGGTGCGCCCAGAATCTGTGGGTTTGCTCAAAGCCGGCTTCGACTCAAGCCTGCTCAGCGCACAGGTCACGCGTCGCCAGTATTTAGGTGAACGCACCCGCTATAGCCTCAAACTCGCAGGCTGCGCAGAGACGCTTCACGCGATCTGCCACGGCGCGCTGCACGACCAGCATAGCGTGGGCGATTCCGTAGGCATCGCCCTCGACCCAGCGGCCTGCGTTTTACTTGCGCCATGAGCGCTACCGCATTGCGCAAAAGCTTCGAGATACGGTCGCCTTGGTTCTGGCTGAGCGCTTTGAGTTTGGCTCTGCTTTCGGTATTTTTGCTTTATCCGTTAGCACGGGTATTGTTCGGTAGTTTTGGGCGTAGTGGCGGTGAAAGCGGGTGGGTGCTTTTGCTGAGCGATCCGAAATACTTGAAGGCGGTATTGAACACACTTTTACTCGGTGTAGTCGTTACGCTGGGCACCCTCGCCATCGGCGTTCCACTGGCGTGGTTTACAGCGCGCTACGAGTTTCGCGGCAAATCGATTCTTGCGCTTGTACCGTTAGTTACGCTAGTAGTGCCGGAAGTAATTGCAGCGCAAACGTGGTTGATGATGGTGGGCAACAACGGACTCATTACGCGAACGCTGGCGGATCACGGCATCACGTTGCCCAGCTTTTATGGTTGGCCCGGACTCATCACCGTGATGACTTTTACCTACTACACCTACATTTACATCGGCACGCTTGCTGCGATTCGCGGCTTCGATGTGCAACTTGAAGAAGCCGCGCAAAGCTTGGGCAGTGCTCCCGCACAGGCGCGCTTGCGCGTGATGCTGCCTGTGGTACTTCCGGCGGTGTTAGCCAGTGCGCTGCTCGTATTCACATTGGTTGT
>JANMDS010000196.1:0-13109 GCA_031376405.1 Betaproteobacteria bacterium | reverse complement strand
CGCAGGTATCGCTGCAATGCGGCAACTTTAAGCGAAAATTGTCTAGCCTCAAAGCCGAACGCAATCCGATTTCCTATAAGAGTTTAGAAAAGCACAGCGCAAAAGTCAATATGTCTTATATCTTATATAAGACATAAGACTATGATTCGGTAGACAATTGGTTGAAAACCAACAATAATGCGCAACTATGTCAGCTGTAGAGACTTCCGCCGCCTTCTTCCCTCTGTATCAGCAGATTAAGGGCCTCATGACGCAACGCTTAGAAGCGGGCGAGTGGCGTCCGGGCGAAGTCATTCCAAGCGAAATGGATTTAGCCCAGCGCTTTCAAGTCAGCCAAGGCACGGTACGCAAAGCCATCGACGAGCTGGCGGGGGAGCACATCCTTGTCCGTAGACAGGGCAAGGGCACGTTTGTAGCCACTCACACCGAGATGCAGTCCTCCATGTTTCGCTTCTTGCGATTGCGCCGGATTGACGGTCAAAGCGAATACCCTAAGAGCGTGTTGCTCGATGTGCGCAAACAGCGTGCGCCCTCGGATGTGGCCAAAGCATTGGAATTGCGCGCGGGCGATGCGATATTGGTCATGCGCCGCGTACTCGAATACACGGGTATGCCTAGCGTGTTGGACGAAATTTCCCTTTCTGCCGCTCAATTTAAAGGGCTCACGAAAGAGCGTTTCGACGCATTTAACGGCTCCATGTATGGTTTTTACGAAACCGAATTCGGCGTGCGCATGGTGCGCGCCACGGAGCAAGTAAAGGCCGTAGCCGCCGATCCGACAACCGCAGAAGTGTTGAAGGTGGGCATCGGTGCGCCGTTATTGTCTGTTGAGCGTGTTGCGTTCACCTATGGCGACAAGCCGGTCGAACATCGCCGAGGTTTATGTACAACGCGCAACCATTTTTACTTTAACGAGCTTTTCTAATTGGGTACTTTATCAAGGTTTTTTTTTCGGACATCCACACTATGAGCGTCAACAAGCCGCGCCCAGTATACAAAAACATCCATGTTTTTGATCTGATGCACTACCGGTTGCCCATCCCCGGCATTATTTCCATCATGCATCGGATTACAGGGGCTGTCATGTTCCTGTTACTCCCAGTATTTCTTGCGCTTTTGCAAATGAGCTTGAAGTCAGAGGCTGGTTACGAAGCATTCAAGGCGATGGTATGGGGCAATATGTTTGCCAAGATTATTTTGCTTGGGCTGCTTTACTTTTTTGTGCACCATTTCTGTTGCGGCATACGCTATTTATTGCTCGATACCCATCGCGGAATCGATTTGGTCTCCGCGCGGAACTCTAGCAAGGCGGTGGTATTCGTAAGCGTAATTGTGTCGGCATTGTTGGCGGTGAAGTTATGGTGAACAGTAAAAAGCATATCGTCGGTGCGCATTACGGCACGCGCGATTGGCTCATGCAGCGCGTGGCCGCTATCGTAATGGCGGTATACGCGCTAGTATTGGCTGGGCTCGCTTTCGCGGCACCCACGGGCTACGCCGGATGGAGTGGCATTTTCAACAATCAATTTATGAAGCTCGCAACGTTTGTTGCGCTCATTTGTCTTTTCCTTCACGTCTGGGTCGGCGTGCGGGACATCCTGATGGATTACATCAAACCTACGGGGGTGCGGCTAACTTTATTGGTCCTCACCATCGTCGCGCTGATTGCCTATATTGGCTGGTCGATCCATATTTTGTGGGGCATGAAGTAATGTCGCAACAACTTCCCGTTCGTAAATTTGATGCACTTGTAATCGGCGCCGGCGGCGCCGGAATGCGTGCCTCATTGCAGTTGGCAGAAGCTGGGCTATCCGTAGGCGTAATCTCAAAAGTATTCCCAACCCGTTCGCACACGGTAGCGGCGCAGGGCGGCATTGGCGCATCGCTCGGCAACATGAGCGACGACAATTGGCACTACCATTTTTTCGACACCGTAAAAGGCTCCGATTGGCTGGGTGACCAAGACGCGATTGAATTCATGTGCCGCGAAGCACCAAAAGTTGTGTACGAGCTTGAGCATTTCGGTATGCCCTTTGACCGCAATCCCGATGGCACCATTTATCAACGCCCGTTTGGCGGACACACCGCCAACTACGGCGAAAAATCCGTACAACGCGCCTGCGCCGCCGCCGACCGCACGGGCCACGCGCTGTTGCACACGCTCTACCAGCGCAACGTGCGCGCACGTACGCAGTTCATGGTCGAGTGGATGGCGCTCGATTTGATTATGGATGCCGATGGCGATTGCTTGGGCGTGGTTGCCCTCGAAATGGAAACCGGACAGATGTGGATTTTGCAAGGCAAAACCACTATGCTCGCTACGGGTGGCGCGGGCCGTATTTGGGCTGCATCGACCAATGCCTACATCAACACCGGCGACGGCATGGGCATGGCCGCACGCGCGGGCATTCCACTGGAAGATATGGAGTTCTGGCAATTTCACCCCACGGGTGTTGCCAACGCTGGCGTATTACTTACCGAAGGCTGCCGTGGCGAAGGAGCGATCTTGCGTAACGCCAATGGCGAGCGCTTTATGGAGCGCTACGCGCCTACGCTGAAAGATTTGGCGCCGCGTGATTTCGTCTCCCGCTCGATGGATCAGGAAATCAAAGAAGGCCGCGGTTGCGGGCCCGATAAAGATTACGTATTGCTCGATCTCACGCATTTGAAGCCAGAAGATATTCACAAGCGCCTGCCCTCCGTGTTCGAGATTGGCAAAAAGTTTGCGAACGTAGATGTCACCCGCGAGCCGATTCCGGTTGTGCCCACCATTCACTACCAAATGGGCGGTATTCCAACGAACATTTACGGGCAAGTGGTCGTGCCGAAAAATGGCGATCCGAATTCCATCGTAAATGGCCTCTACGCCATTGGTGAATGTTCGTGCGTATCGGTACACGGCGCAAACCGTTTGGGTACCAATTCATTGCTCGATTTAATCGTATTTGGCCGCGCGGCGGGCAATCATGTGGTGTCGTTTAATCTGAAAAACAAAAACCACAAAGAGCTGCCGACAAACGCGGCGTACTACGCGCTAGGGCGTTTGGCCGCAGTGGAAAATCGCAGCAAAGGCGAAAACGTACAGGCGGTTGCGAACGATATTCGTAAAACCATGCAAACGCATTGCGGCGTGTTCCGCACCAGCGAATTGTTAAGCACGGGTGTGGCAAAAATTTTAGAACTCGAGAAGCGTGTGAACGCGATTTCGATTGACGACAAGAGCAAAGTCTTTAACACCGCCCGCGTGGAAGCGCTGGAAGTGGAAAACTTAATCGAAACGGCTAAGGCCACGATGATTTCTGCCGATGCCCGCAAAGAAAGCCGGGGCGCACATGCCCACCGTGATTTCGATAAGCGCGACGACGTGAATTGGATCAAGCATTCCCTTTGGTACAAGGACGCGAATCGGATGGACTACAAGCCCGTGAAGATGATTCCGCTCTCCGTGGAATCCATCCCGCCTAAAGTGCGTACCTTTTAATCGGAAACGGATAATCATTATGAAATTCAAAATTTACCGCTACGACCCCGATACCGGCAAAAAACCTTCCATGCAAGAAATTGATGTGAAGCTGGAGCCGACGGACAAAATGTTGCTCGACGCGCTGATGCGTATTAAATCCGATGTGGACGACACCGTGTCGTTCCGCCGCTCGTGCCGCGAAGGCGTGTGCGGGTCGGATGCGATGAACATCAATGGCAAAAACGGCTTGGCCTGCATTACGAACTTAAAAGAGATTAAAGAGCCCGTGGAGCTCCGCCCCTTGCCTGGTTTGCCTGTGATCCGCGATTTGATTGTGGACATGAGCCAGTTTTTCAAGCAATACCATTCCATTAAACCGTACATGGTCAACGATACGCCGCCGCCTGAAAAAGAGCGGCTACAGGCGCCCGAAGATCGTGAGCAGCTCGATGGTTTATATGAGTGCATCTTATGCGCCTGCTGCTCTACCTCGTGCCCAAGCTTTTGGTGGAACCCCGATAAGTTCGTCGGCCCCGCTGGCCTGCTCGCAGCCTATCGCTTTATTGCTGATAGCCGCGATCAAGACGTGAACGCTCGCCTAGACAATCTTGAAGACCCGTATCGCTTGTTCCGCTGCCACACGATTATGAATTGTGTAGACGTGTGCCCGAAGGGATTAAACCCCACGAAGGCGATTGGCAAGATCAAAGAAATGCTTGTGAAGCGCGCGGTGTAATCGATGCTCGATGTGGCCATCATCAACAAGCTGCGCTGGCGTGCCCGGCGCGGTTTGCTTGAAAACGATATTGTGCTCGAGAAATATTTCACGCAACACGCGGCCTCAATGACGCTCGATGATGTACAGGGGCTGGAAGCGTTGTTGGAATTATCGGACAACGATTTGCTCGACATCATCATGGTTCGCAAAGAAATGGCTGATTTTGAGATCGCACCGCAATTCGCGCGCTCCGCCGCACAGATTTTGGTAACGCTACGTTCCATTCACTAATTTTTATCCACTACGTTTTATAACAATTAATTTTTTTGCACGGGAGTCCGGCATGACTGACGCAGTTACAGCAGTAAATAAAGCAACCCTTTCATTTTCTGATGGCTCGCCCTCGGTTGAATTTCCTGTATTAAAGGGCACCGTCGGCCCGGACGTGATCGACATCAAAACGCTCTACGGCAAAACCGGAAAATTTACTTACGATCCGGGCTTTATGTCCACCGCCGCGTGCCAGTCTTCCATCACGTTTATTGATGGCGACAAAGGCGAACTGCGCTACCGAGGCTACCCGATTGAGCAAGTGGCCACCAATTGTGATTTTTTAGAAACCTGCTATCTGCTGCTCAATGGTGAGTTGCCTAACGCCAAGCAAAAAGGTGATTTCAGCAATTTGGTAATGCACCACACGATGGTGCACGAACAGATGCAAAACTTCTTGCGCGGATTCCGTCGCGATGCACACCCGATGGCGGTGTTAACCGGCTTGGTGGGCGCGATGAGCGCTTTCTATCACGACACGTTGGATATCAACAACGCCGAGCATCGCAATATTGCCGCGATTCGCCTAATTGCGAAGATGCCAACGTTGGTAGCAATGGCGTACAAATATTCCATCGGGCAGCCATTTATTTACCCGAAGAATGATCTGTCTTACACCGCCAATTTTATGCGCATGATGTTCGCCACGCCGTGTGAAGATTACGAGCCGAGTGATGTGCTCGTGCGCGCCGTAGATCGCATTTTTATCTTGCACGCCGATCACGAACAAAACGCTTCAACCTCTACTGTGCGTTTGTGTGGCTCGTCGGGCACGAATCCGTACGCGGCGATTGCAGCGGGCGTAGCCTGCTTGTGGGGCCCTGCGCACGGTGGCGCAAACGAAGCAGCGCTTTCGATGCTCGAAGATTTGCAAAAAGCGGGTGGCGTAGAAAAGCTTCCAGATTTCATTGCAAAAGTGAAAGATAAAAATTCCAACGTCAGGCTGATGGGTTTTGGTCACCGCGTTTATAAAAACTACGATCCGCGTGCGAAGTTAATGCGCGAAACCTGCCACGAAGTATTAGGCGAATTGGGCTTACAAAACGATCCACTTTTCAAGCTCGCGATGGAGCTAGAGAAAGTGGCGTTGCATGATGAGTATTTCGTCTCACGCAAGCTCTATCCAAACGTAGACTTTTACTCCGGCATCGTGCAGCGCGCGCTCGGTATTCCTACTTCGCTCTTCACTGCGATTTTCGCGCTCGCGCGCACGGTGGGCTGGATTGCGCAGTTAAACGAAATGCTCGCTGACCCTGATCAAAAAATCGGTCGGCCTCGTCAGCTGTTCCAAGGTGAAGTGATGCGCGATGTGATGCCCCTTCATCAGCGTACGTAACTGAAAATACCAAAATACCTGCGGCGTAGAAACAGCATTTTTTAGACGATATCTCCCAAAAAATGCCTAAATTGCGCCGCAGGTATTGAACGAAAATTCTCGAAGGAGCCGCGATCATGGCCGCACGAATGAAAGAGTTTGAACAAAACTCCACGCTGTTTGGAACTAACGTCCCGTTCATTGAAGAGCAATACGAAGCCTTTTTGGCCGACCCCAATTCCGTAGGCGAAGACTGGCGTAAGTATTTTGCTGAGCTGCAAGGCGATGCCCACGATGTAGCCCATCAGCCTGTTATTGATAGGTTCGTAGCGCTTTCAAAATCGCGCAAAACAGTATCGGGCACAGTTGATGCGGCGGCCCAGGAAAAGCAACTGGGCGTCATGCGTTTGATCGATGCCTATCGTTTTGTAGGTGGGCGCCATGCTGATTTGGATCCGCTAGGTCGGCAAGAAAAACCGTATCTCAAGTCGCTCGATATGAAAACGTACGGGTTGTCCGATGCGGATTTAGCCAATGAGTTTTCTTCCGGCTCGTTGCCGCTGGGTAAGTCTGGCTCAAACCGAGGCACGCTTAAAGATATCATCGATACGTTGAAAGGCATTTACTGCCGCACCGTGGCCGTTGAATATATGTACATGACCGACGAGGATGAAAAGGAGTGGTTGCGCGCGCGCATCGAAACCTCCCGCCTCGCGCCGCAATACGATCTCACGATGAAGCGCCATATTTTGGAGCGCCTCACAGCAGCCGAAGGGCTAGAGAAGTATCTGCACACGAAGTACATGGGCCAAAAGCGCTTCTCCGGTGAAGGCGCGGATACGATGATCCCCATGCTAGATCATTTGCTGCAGCGCGCGGGCGCGTTGGGCGTGCAAGAAACCGTAATCGGCATGGCCCATCGGGGTCGCCTGGGCGTATTGGTCAATGTGTTCGGCAAAATGCCTTCCGATTTGTTTGCTGAGTTTGAAGGCAAATACGATACGTCCCTTTCTGCAGGCGATGTGAAATACCACAAGGGATTTTCAAGCGACATCGTAACCGCCGGTGGACCGATGCACGTTACGCTGGCGTTCAATCCTTCGCATTTGGAAATTGTAAATCCGGTCGTCACAGGCTCCGTGCGCGCGCGGCAACATCGCCGTAACGATAAAGAAGGCAAGCAAGTGTTGCCGATTTTGATTCACGGTGATGCAGCGGTGGCGGGGCAGGGCGTAGTGCAAGAGTGTTTAGCCATCTCACAAACGCGCGGCTATCGCGTGGGCGGCACGATGCATTTGGTGATTAACAACCAAATCGGTTTCACCACTTCTGACCCACGGGACACCCGTTCTACGCATTACTGCACGGACGTAGCGAAGATGGCCGAAGTGCCGATTTTCCATGTGAACGCAGACGACCCAGAAGCCTGTATGTTCATCTGCGAATTGGCGATGGATTATCGGCAAACGTTTGGCAAAGATGTGTTTATTGATTTGGTGTGTTTCCGTCGCTTGGGGCACAACGAACAAGATGAGCCGATGGTCACGCAACCGCTTATGTACAAAAAAATTAACGCCCACCCCGGCACGCGTAAGCTCTACGCCGATGCGCTTTGCGCCGCAGGCACGCTCAAAGCCGAAGAGCCAGAAACCATGTGGGGCGAATATCGGGCTGCGCTCGATAAAGGCCACCACACCAACAAAACGATTCTCTCCAATTACAAACCACCGTATCAAATCGAGTGGAGCAAATTTGCCAATCGGCATTGGACGGATAAGTGCGACACCACGGTCCCCATTGCGAAATTAAAGAAGCTCGCGCAAATTTTGGTGACCACGCCTGCGGGCTTTAAGCTCAATTCCCGCGTGGAAAAAATGCTCACTGACCGTCGCGCCATGGGCGATGGCGCGCAAGGGCTCGATTGGGGCATGGCCGAAAATTTGGCTTACGCTACGCTGCTCGATCAAGACATCGGCATTCGTATCTCCGGTGAAGATTGCGGGCGCGGCACGTTCTCCCATCGCCACGCGGTATTTCACGACCAAAACCGTGAAACGTGGGATAGCGGTACGCACATTCCGCTGCAACACATCAAGCCCGATCAGCCTACGTTTGAAGTGATAGATTCCGTGCTCTCCGAAGAAGCCGTGATGGGCTTTGAGTACGGCTACTCCACTTCTGAGCCAAACCAGCTCGTGATTTGGGAAGGTCAATTTGGCGATTTCGCCAACGGCGCGCAAGTGGTGATTGATCAATTTATTAGCTCCGGCGAAGTAAAGTGGGGCCGCATTTGTGGGCTCACGCTCCTGCTGCCGCATGGCTACGAAGGCCAAGGTCCGGAGCATTCGTCTGCCCGCCCTGAGCGCTTCTTGCAGCTTTGTGCGGAACACAATATGCAAGTGGTCGTGCCGTCATCGCCTGCGCAGTGTTATCACATGTTGCGTCGGCAAATGATTCGCGATTTCCGTAAGCCACTGATTGTGATGACGCCGAAATCGCTGCTGCGCCACAAGGAAGCGGTGAGTTCGTTAGAAGAGTTGGCTGACGGTAGTTTTCAGACGGTCATCGGTGAAGTCGAAAAGATTACCGCGAAAAATGTAAAGCGCGTGATCGTGTGCTCGGGCAAGGTGTATTACGACATCCTCGCCCATCGACGTGAACAAAAAATCACCGACGTAGCGATCATTCGCTTGGAGCAGCAATATCCGTTCCCGCACGATGATTTCGCCGCGCAGTTAAAAAAATATCCTAACGCGCAAGAAATTGTGTGGTGTCAAGAAGAGCCGCAAAACCAAGGCGCGTGGTATCGCCTCATGGCGTACTTCCGCGGCGATGTGCGCCCCGAGCAAGTGTTGTTGTATGCGGGCCGTGCAGTCTCCGCTTCGCCTGCTGTGGGCTATGCATCGAAACACGCTGCGCAGCAAAAAGAGCTGGTTGAATCGGCGTTTTCTAACAAGCTCGGCACCGGGCAAATGATGACTAACCTATAACGAAACCATTTGTAGGGTGGGCACCCCTGTGCCCACCATGCGCTAATCCGCGTGGGCACGGGGTGCCCACCCTACTCAAAGAGATCTTAAAAAATGTTAATTGAAGTCAAAGTTCCCGTACTCGCCGAAGGCACCCCCGAAGGCACGCTCGCCGCGTGGCACGCAAAGATTGGGCAAGCGGTGAAGCGCGACCAAAATTTGTGCGATATCGAAACCGATAAAGTCGTGCTCGAAACGCCCGCGCAAAGCGATGGCGTGTTGGTGGAAATCAAAATCCAATCTGGCGCTACCGTTACGAGCAACATGGTGCTAGGCGTGATCGACACCGAAGGTAAAGCGGGGGCCGGTGTTGCTGCATCCGCGCCTGCAACGAGCGCCGCCGCGCCCGCCGCCGTCGCGCAAGCGGATGCGTCTGCGCCGCAAGTATCGGCAATGCCCGCTGCGAAAAAGATGATGGCGGATCAGGGCGTGAACCCCGCTTCTATTTCTGGCACTGGCAAAGATGGGCGCATTACCAAAGGTGATGTGATTACAGCCGGTGAGGCCAAAACTGCGCCGCAGGGTTCGGTTCAGGAAACTGCGCCCGTTGCCGCACCTGCGCAAAAAGCGCCTGCTGTAGTGTTGAACTTAGGCGCGCGCCCCGAAGAGCGCGTACCGATGACGCGCCTGCGCGCCCGCGTCGCCGAGCGCTTGGTGCAATCGCAAGCCACCGCCGCGATTTTGACGACGTTTAACGAAGTCAACATGAAACCGATCATGGACATGCGCGCGCTCTACAAAGATAAATTTGAAAAAGTACACGGTGTGAAGTTAGGCTTCATGAGCTTCTTCGTGAAAGCCGCTGTGCATGCGCTCAAGCAATACCCAGTCGTAAACGCCTCGATTGACGGCACAGACATCGTGTACCACGGCTACTACGATATCGGCATCGCCGTCGGCTCGCCGCGCGGCTTAGTCGTGCCGATTTTGCGTGATTGCGATCAAATGAGCTTAGCCGATATCGAAAAGAAAATTGCCGAATTCGGCAAGCGCGCAGGCGAAGGTAAGTTGACGGTCGAAGAGTTAACCGGCGGCACGTTTACGATCTCCAACGGCGGCACCTTCGGCTCCATGCTCTCCACGCCGATTATCAATCCGCCACAATCTGCGATTTTGGGCGTACACGCCACCAAAGAGCGCGCAGTCGTTGAAAACGGCCAAATCGTAATTCGTCCGATTAACTATCTAGCGCTCTCTTACGATCATCGGATTATTGATGGGCGGGAAGCAGTGTTATCGCTTGTGGCGATGAAAGATGCACTGGAAGATCCGGCGCGGATGTTGTTGGATTTGTAAACGTAATCAGATTTGCGCGCTTTTGGGCCAACGGATACGCTTGAAACGTGTCGGTGCACAAACAAACGGACGATACGACTTTGGATAGGTTTTTTGAATTAAATAAGGACATACATGACTTTGCGCGAAACGCTTTAATCGCGGGCTCGGTCAGCTATGCTGGAAACTTCATTCTTACCAAACCGAAAGATTTCACGAAATTACCGTTTGTTTCTGAAGCATTTGCCGGGTGGGCTTTGCTCGTGATCGGGGCTGGACTCTTGATCATGAATTTCCTTGCGATTTGCGTCTTTCTGATTAAAAACCTTCAACCTGTCGGGGAAAACAGTAATAGTCTGTTTAGATGGGTGATTGTGATTGAGGTAATTGTTGTCATGATTCCTACTTTATTGGGGCTACTTCTAGCGATCGCCCGTGCTTCGGTATTATTTAGAGGCGTTACGTAATTTAACCGCGTAGGGTGCGTTCATAACGCACCGACCTGAAACTCGCCGCAGGCAGTATTTGGCAATTGACGTTTCAAAAAACTAAAGCGGGTGCGTTATGAACGCACCCTACGTTGTTCAGAAAACTGCGGCGAAGATATTTGTGAAGGAGGCATGAAAATGTTTGATTCCCCGAAAGTCATCCGCGCGCTTCAAGGGCTTTTTGCGCTGGGCGTTGTCATGCAATTTATGTCGTGGAACGCCGCTGCGCCGCTGAAAACCATTCTCGGTGTGGTTGGGTTTGTAATGTTGCTCATCGCCTACGAAATTCGCTATCGCCGCTTGAACGGTGGCAAGCTTTCGCTGCAATCGCCTGTGACGATTGAAAACACATTGCTGGGGGTGGGCGTAGTGGTGATTTTGTCTAAGAACTTTGGGTTTTAGGAACGTAGGGTGGGCACTCCGTGCCCACCATTTGGAAACAGGCGTTTTTCAGGAGATAAGTTCCAAAATGTGTCAGTTTTGCGCCGCAGGTATTTAACAAATTTTGAATTTAAAAGAGTATGAACATGGATCAATTTGACCTAGTAGTAATCGGCGCCGGCCCCGGCGGATACATCGCGGCGATTCGTGCGGCGCAGCTCGGCATGAAAGTGGCCTGCATCGATGCGTGGGTGAACGCAGCGGGCAAGCCGGCGCCGGGCGGCACGTGTACGAACGTGGGCTGCATTCCTTCCAAGGCGCTCTTGCAATCGTCTGAACATTTCGATCAGGCGAACCATCATTTCGCCGACCACGGCATTACGGCCACGGGCGTGAAGATGGATGTGGCGAAAATGCTGGCGCGCAAAGATACGGTGGTGAAGCAAAACAACGACGGTATTTTGTATTTGCTGAAGAAAAACAAGGTCACGTTTTTTCACGGCACGGGCGCGTTTGTGGGCAAGACCGATGCGGGTTACACGATTGCAATTGGAGCCACACAAATCGTTGCCAAGCAAGTGGTGGTTGCCACTGGCTCAAACGCCCGCGCGTTGCCTGGCGCGGCGTTTGATGAAGAGCTGATTCTCTCCAACGACGGTGCACTGCGCATTGGCGGCGTGCCGAAAAAACTCGGCGTGATTGGCGCTGGCGTCATCGGGCTCGAGATGGGCTCGGTGTGGCGCAGGCTCGGCGCGGAAGTCACCGTGCTTGAAGGTTTGCCGCAATTTTTAGGCGCGGTGGACGAGACGATTGCCAAAGAAGCCCACGAGCTTTTTGTAAAGCAAGGCCTGGCGATTCACCTCGGCGTAAAAATTGAATCTGTCGAGAAAACAAAAAAAGACGTGACGGTGCACTACACCGACGCTTCGGGCGCAAAACAAAAAGCCACATTCGATAAATTAATTATCTCGATTGGTCGCGTGCCGAACACCAATGGATTAAACACCGAGGCTGTGGGCTTGCAGCGCGATGAGCGCGGCTTCATTTCGGTGGATGGCGATTGCAAAACCAATTTGCAAGGCGTGTGGGCGGTGGGCGATGTGGTGCGCGGGCCGATGCTCGCACATAAAGCCGAGGAAGAAGGCGTGGCTGTGGCCGAGCGCATGATGGGCCAACATCCTCACATTGATTTCAACACCGTGCCGTGGGTGATTTACACCGCGCCAGAGATCGCGTGGGTAGGCAAAACCGAACAGCAATTGAAAGCCGAAGGCGTGGCCTACAAAGCCGGGCAATTCCCCTTCATGGCCAATGGTCGCGCCCGCGCATTGGGCGATACGAGCGGCATGGTGAAAATGTTGGCTGACGCTAAGACCGACAAAATTTTGGGTGTACACATCGTAGGCCCGATGGCTTCCGAGCTCATCGCTGAGAGTGTGATGGCGATGGAGTTTGGAGCGTCCAGCGAAGATATCGCGCGCATTTGCCACGCCCATCCTACGCTTTCAGAAGCGGTGAAAGAAGCCGCGTTGGCCGTGGATAAGCGAACGCTTAATCTCTAATCAGGATGAGTGCGAAATCGTTCGGCGCTGCGATTAACGAAATCTGCATACAGCGCGGCATCACGCTGGACACTGCGCAGCAACGCGCAGCTGCGCGCCTGAGTCAAATGGCGCAAGCGCTCGAAGTCTTTACGAGCGCGCGAAGGAACTGGCTCAAACGGACTTTCGCTGCGCCATCAGTGCCCAAGAGCGTATGGTTTTTTGGCGGTGTAGGCCGAGGCAAAAGTTTTCTGATGGATGCGTTTTATGCGAGCACGAGCGTGCGCCGCAAAACCCGCATTCACTTTCACGCCTTCATGCGCAGCGTTCACGCGCAATTAAAGCTCCACAAAAACGAGCAAGATCCGCTGTTGCTCGTAGCGGATGACATTACCCAAAAGTATCGCTTACTGTGCTTCGATGAGTTTCATGTTTCCGATATTGCGGACGCCATGATCCTTGGGCGCTTGCTCGAAGCCTTGTTCGAGCGCGGCATCGTAATTTGCACGACCTCCAACTATCACCCCGCAAAGCTTTACCCGAATGGGTTGCAGCGGGATCGCTTCGAG
>JANMDS010000189.1:0-17663 GCA_031376405.1 Betaproteobacteria bacterium | reverse complement strand
GTTGGTTGGCAAAGAACAGTGAGCGGTCAGCACGATAGTCGCGATGGTTTGCGTCTCGACTGCGGTGCTGGTTCCAAATTAGCGGATGCCTTGCAAAGGCCGAATCTCGCCAATCTTTTGGCCACGCTCTCTGAGGTTGTTCCGCATGCGAGCGTTGAATCAATTCCCGACAAGCTCGCGGTTGAGTTTTCTTCAGCGTTGCTATTCGCGGACACTGCGCTGGCTAATTTTGCTGGCGATGCCGCCGCGTACGAAGCCGAGGCCGCGGCGCTTGCAGAAGAGTTGCATATTGCTGCGCACGGGTTGCCGGATGATGGCTATCAGCGAGCGGTGCCAGCGATCACCCGCCGTGCGCAAGAACGCGAAAGTGTACGGACGCTGTTGTTTGAGGTTCGGGAGAATCTGGGCGCAGTAGAGTCCGCATTGGATGCGTGGGTACGTGGCAGCGCACCGCTTCAGATTTCACCGCTCAGTGCTAAGTTGGCACAGACCATCGGTGTTTTCGCTATTTCCGATCAAATGGTCGCAGCTGAGCATGTGCGCGGCCTTGAAGCTGACCTCGGTGCCTTATCGGCGGATCAATCCGCCCCAGAGCAAACAGAATTGATATCACGTCTGGCAGAAAAACTCTCGGTGCTTGGCTTTTACGTCGACGCGAAAGAAAAACAACCGGACGTGGATGCGACCCACTTGCTTCGGCCAGTTCCGTCCAATTCCGAGCTGGTCGCTGCGAATGTGGACTCGGAATCAAACGAAAAGGCGCAGAATGAAACCGTAGTCAGCGTCGAATCAGATGTGGTTCGTCAGCGCAGGGAATTGGCAGGATTAGTTGCTCGAATCGAGGGCGAGCCCAAAGGATTAGCGCTCCAGACCGAAATTTCCAGCCGATTGAACAAACTTCTTCAAGATGCCAAGCTTCTAGGAAACGGCGAACTTGTAGGTCAAATACGGCAGGCAATGCGCGCTCTTGAAAAAGCGGAGACCGAAACGGTTTCAAGTGATCTCGTTGCACTTACGCAAACCATTGGCAAGTCTGATGCGATGCCGGTACCAGGGGCGTCAACGCAGACGCAGGCCTTGCTCGCAAAAGATGAAATCGAGCAGGACGAGGCGCTAACAGAAATCTATCTCGAAGAAGCCACCGAGATCATGGAGAGCTTGCGCAGCTATGTAAAGACGCTTTGCCAGAATCCGAGCGATCATGAGACGCTCGTATCCACCCGCCGAAGCTTTCACACTTTGAAGGGAAGCGGCCGCATGGTTGGCTTCGCGGAGCTAGGAGATTGTGCGTGGGAAGTTGAAAATCATCTCAACGATAGACTGAATCACGAAAAACCGCTTTCAATGCCAGATAGAGCGTTGTTAGTTTGCGCTCAGGGTGAGTTCGATAAGTGGATTGCTGCAATCAAGCTCGACGTGCGCGCCTCCCGAGGTTTAGATCGAGCGTTGCTCAATGCAGCATTGCGGGCAGCGCAAGCTCAGCCGGAGCCGCCCAAGCCGTCGATGTCACGCGGTGCACCCGCTCCGATAGCAAATTTCAGCCCCTCAACTAACGCAGGCTCCGTTCCGAGCGACCCTGGACTGACGTCATCCCAGTTTGACTCATTCCTTGATTTCAATTCGGAGACGGCGCCTGCAAAATCAGAATTGAAATCTGATTTTGCGGTGGGCACACTAGCCGCTATTACCGCCACGGGCATCGTCGGCGCTGTCGCTCCACCGTCGGCAAAGTCCCGTGATACTGAATTGCTTGCCGATGATTTTTTCCTTGAAGCGGCAATAGAAGATGCACTCGATCACACCGTCAATGATGCGGTGGTGCCCGCACCGGCGGTTAGTATCGAGCAAGCTTTATCCCCCCCAGCGACGCGTCCATTCGAGTCCGATTTTTCTTTGTCGTTTGCCCCGGTGATTACGACAATCGAGTCACGTCCACCAATTCGAGATGCCTTAACAGCACTGCCTACACAGCTGCATGCCATCATGACAGAGGAAGCCGCTGGACATCTTGAAGTGCTCGCTGCCGAGGTGGAGCGCATGCAAACTGATGGTGCAATGGGGCCGTCGGACTCCATGATTCGAGCCGCACATACGCTCAAGGGTATGCATCTTTCCGTTGGCATCGAAGACATAGGGTCTCTAGCCGGGCAACTAGAAACTGCTCTGATCGCACTCAAGCACGAGCCCCCGAATGACGAGTGCTTGCCAGCCCTGGCAACTGCCGTGGCCGCACTACAAATTCAATGCCAATGTTTGCGCGACAAAATGGCCCCCGATGAGGCTGATGCAGAGCTCGTTACCATCGCGCGCGACAGCCTTGCTTCAATAACGATCAACAAACCAAATCGGAGTGCGGATGAATATATATATGCGAATGAGGCTGTAATCGCTGATTTAAAGGCGATCGATTCCGAACCCGCGGATTTTCATTTCGCCGCCCCGCCTGCATGGGTAGAGCCTACCCCACTGATCGGTGAAAGCGCGAACGGGGCGGCGGAAAGTAAACAAAACAATCAGGACTACCGCTGCACCGTTGATGCGGTCGCGGTATTGGACGCGCCAGTGGTGATGGTTTCTGATCAAGCCGTTGAAGCGAATGTTGGTATTTTAGATTCGACGATTCCCCATGCTGCGCTCGCCGCTGGCGTTGGCTTGGCTACCGCGTTGGTAATTTCGTCATCCGATGAGCCAAAAGCGCTTCCGACCAACGGCCATCTGGCTGAACAACAGCACGACTCAAAAAATGCAGTAAATTGTGCAGCAACAGTTGAAAAAGTGCCGTTCGCCGCGGAGGATATCAAAGACATTCCAGCGACTCCGGTATCAAATTTTCACGCCGCCAACCACAACGTAGATGTACTCGCTGGCATACGTGACGATCTTGAGCCTTCGGTACTTCCCATTTTCCTTGAAGAAGCGCAAGAGCTTTTCCCCGCTGCAAGTGCGCAAGTGCGACAGTGGCGCGATGATCCGATAGATATCGAATCGAAGAATGGCCTGAAGCGCACCATGCATACGCTTAAAGGTAGCGCGCGCATGGCCGGCGCAATGCGTGTAGGCGAGCTCGCGCATCAGCTAGAAACGCGTCTCGAGGAGGATGACCGAAAATTGCTCGTTACTCCGCAGCTGTTTGAAGCGCTTGAGTTTGATCTTGATCAGATTGCATTTTTGCTTGATCAATTGGAACGAGGGGAATCAGACACGCCGCTACCAGGGACCCATCCGGCTGTGCCCGCAGTGGCCCAAGTGGAACTAGCAGAACTAGAGGAAGCGGCGACGCAAGAAATTACGCTAAATCCAATACCTGCGGCGCAAATGGAGGCAGTTGCGCAGGTTATCTCCCAAAAAACACCAATTACTGACACTACAAACGCTGCGCTGGTGCGCGGTGACAATACAAATGCGCTGCTTGCAAAAGCGTTGAGTTCGTCGCTCGTGGCAACTACGGTCTCTCGCCCGCTTTGGCCCACGGAGCAGCCTAGTGGAGTTGTCGTTGGTGCCGAAACAATTCAGTCCATCATGGCGTTGCTGCAGGGCGATCAGGCGGCTCAGCAACAGGTATTGCGGGTGCGCAGCGATGCCGTTGAGCGATTGGCCGATGAAACGGGCGAGATGTCGATTAGTCGTTCCCGGGCTGAATCTGAACTACGGGTGTTACGTAACAATTTGAACGAACTTACAAGTTCCGTGGTGCGATTGCGTACGCAGGTCCGAGAAATTGAAATTCAAGCGGAAACGCAAATTCAATCGCGCCTAACGCAAGTGCAGGATGAGAGCACGTCATTCGATCCGTTAGAGTTTGATCGCTTTACTCGCTTTCAAGAACTTACGCGTAGCTTGGCCGAAGGCGTCAACGACGTGCAAACTGTGCAGCAATCGTTCATTTCAAGTTTGGATGCAGCAGATTCCGCGTTAAATTCCCAGGCACGTATTGCGCGAAGCTTGCAAAGCCAATTGCAGTCTATTCGTACTGTTCCTTTCGCGAGCTTGCGCGAGCGCCTTTATCGCACGCTGCGTCAATCCGCGAGAGATTTGGGCAAGCGCGCCAACATGGACATCCGTGGCGGCGAGCTTTCGATTGATCGAAGTGTGCTAGAGCGGCTGGCACCACTGGTTGAGCATGTGTTGCGTAACGCATTGGCGCACGGCATCGAAATGCCGAACGACAGGCTCGCAAAAGGTAAGAGCGAGACTGGCGAACTATTGATTGACTTGAGGCAGCAAGGTAACCTGGTTGAGGTGACCTTAACCGATGATGGTAAAGGAATTGATATAGCCGCCATTCGCAACAAAGCCATCGCACAGGGCTTGGCGAAACTTGGCGATACGCTTACCGACCAGCAGTGGGTTGAGCACATCTTTCTACCGGGATTTACAACCTCCACTGAAATTACTTCCGTTGCGGGTCGTGGCGTAGGCATGGACGTGGTGCGCACCGAAATTAGCGCTCTCGGTGGTCGGGTCGAAATTCGTATTGAGCCCAACGCTGGCGCGAAGTTTGTGCTGTTTGTGCCGTTAACGCTTACGTTACTCAACGTGGTGATGGTTCACATCGGCGTGCGTCGATATGGCATCCCCGCCGCAATGGTTGAATCGGTGAAATCGGTAAAGCGTAGTGAGTTTGAAGCGGTGCGAACCGCTGGGGAAATATTGCATGGGCGCGAGCGCGTGCCTTATGTATCTCTGCACCAGTGGTTGGGTGAAGCGCCGCAATTGCGCGATGATAAGGGCGATCAAGTGTTGATCATCCGCTCGGGAAGCCGCGTCATTGCGGTGGACGCGGATGCAGTGCAAGGCAACCAAGAGGTGGTGTTGAAGCGCATGGGGCCGCAGCTATCGCGCGTGCACGGCCTCGTGGGTATTACGCTGTTGGGCGACGGCGACATCGTTTTGCTCTACGATCCGATTCAACTTGTAAGCGCGACGCCTGCCACAGTTGGCCGGATCGCAGTCGAAGGTGCGAGTGCCGATGCACATGAGCCCACGGTTACAAATCTTGGAGCCGCAGATTCCGTCTCGCCAACGGGGTTTGCGCAAAGCAAGGCCGTAGCACCGCCACCGCTGCGCGTCGTGCCAACTGGTTCTGGCGTTGTGCTGCCGTTCCGGCAAGCGGTGCATGTAGAAAAACCACTCGTGCTCGTGGTGGACGATTCGCTTACCGTGCGCAAAATTACCACCCGCTTCTTGGAGCGTGAGGGCTTCCGTGTTTTGTCTGCAAAAGATGGTATGGATGCACTCTCCGTACTCTCCGAGCACAAGCCGAGGGTGATTTTGCTCGATATCGAGATGCCACGCATGGATGGTTTTGAGTTCACTCGCGCTGCAAAAGGCGACGCTCAACTAAAAACCATTCCAATCATCATGATTACCTCACGCACAGCGGAGAAGCACCGCAATCACGCAATGGAATTAGGGGTCAATGTTTACTTAGGCAAACCCTATCAAGACGAAGAGCTGTTAAAGCATATCAACTCGTTTGTAGCGAAGTAACACAAAGTGTGAAGGGTAAAAAACGCCAGCGAAATGCTGGCGTTTTTGATTTGGGCGTAGCTGAGCTTGCGGCTCACCCAAAAAATCTGATACCATCTTGGCATGAATTCGTGTTTTCCACAACCCACTTCCTCCCAAAAGCGCGCTGCGTTTGCTGCGCTGCTTAGCCTGCACTTCCTGCTGCGCTAACGCGCACACAATCCAATCCCCATTTTGTTGAGTAAGACCTGCGGCGCAAAATAAGCCTTTTTGCAGCAGGATCTCCCACGTTTTTGCCCTGAGGTTTGCCATGCCGATGTTGAAACAGCCTGCCCAAAAGTACAAAGCCTTCGCTGCAGTTGATTTGCCGAATCGCCAGTGGCCAAGCCGCACGATTACGCAGCCGCCTATTTGGCTGGCAACGGATTTGCGTGATGGCAATCAGTCATTGATCGAGCCAATGGATGTGGCGCGCAAACGCAAAATGTTCGAAACCAACGTGCGTGTTGGGGTCAAGGAAATTGAAGTGGGATTTCCATCCGCATCGCAAACCGACTTTGATTTCGTACGTTTGTTAATCGAAGAAAATCTAATCCCTGATGATGTGTGGATTCAAGTGCTTTCACCTTCGCGCGAAGGCTTCATCGAGCGAACGTTCGAAGCGCTCACAGGCGCAAAGCGCGCGATCTTTCACGTCTACCACGCTACCGCCCCAGTAATGCGTAACGTGGTGTTCGGTCTGTCGCAGGATGAAGTAGTGAATACCTTAACGATCCCGCATGTTCGGCAAGTGAGAGCGATGATGGCCAAAGCGCCGGAAACGCAATGGCGTTTCGAGTTTTCGCCCGAGATGTTTTCCAACACCGAGTTAGCGTTCTCCAAGCGCGTGATTGAAACGGTACTCGATGAATTTGGTGCAACCGTCGCGAACAAAGTCATCATGAATTTGCCTACTACAGTGGAGAACGCATCGCCCAATTGCTTCGCCGATCAGATCGAATGGATTCATCGCAACGTGCGCGGGCGCGATCGCATGATTTTGTCTGTGCATCCGCATATGATCGTGGCACAGGCACCGCCGCTGCGGAACTTGCCATGATGGCGGGGGCCGAGCGCGTCGAAGGCTGCTTGTTTGGAAATGGCGAACGTACCGGCAACGTAGACATCGTGAACCTAGCGCTCAACATGTATTCACAAGGTGTAAATCCAAATTTAGATTTCAGCGA
Source organism: Betaproteobacteria bacterium (assembly GCA_031376405.1). Taxonomy (GTDB): domain Bacteria; phylum Pseudomonadota; class Gammaproteobacteria; order Burkholderiales; family Casimicrobiaceae; genus JANMDS01. The sequence goes on along the minus strand of JANMDS010000189.1, from coordinate 10,968 downwards.
TATTGATGAAATCAAAAAAACCGTTGAGTATTGCAACCAAATCCCGGTGCATCCCCGCCACCCCTATGTAGGTGATTTGGTTTACACGAGCTTCTCCGGCTCACACCAGGATGCAATTAAAAAGGCCTTCAGCAGCCGCAAAGACGACATGATTTGGGACATGCCTTATTTGCCGATTGATCCGAAGGATGTGGGACGCAGCTACGAAGCAGTTATTCGTGTCAACTCGCAATCAGGCAAGGGCGGTATCTCCTATCTTCTGCAAAGCGAGTACGGTGTAGATCTGCCACGGCGCATGCAAATTGAATTTAGCTCGGTGGTGCAGCAGGCAATGGACACCACTGGAAAAGAATTTAGCGCGACCGATATTTGGAACGTGTTCGAACGCGAATTCCTGCGGCGCAATACGCCCTACAACTATCAAGCGCACCATTTAACGGAGGATTCGCGAGCCGGCGCCAATGCCGTTGCGGTCACGGCGGAGGTCATGATTGAAGGCGTAGCCCACAAAGCAACGGGCCACGGCAACGGCCCGATTGATGCGTTTGTCGCGGCGATAGCTGGCGAGTTGCATGCGCCAGTCAAAGTGATGGACTACCACGAACACTCTATTGGCAGCGGCGCGAACGCAACTGCAATCACTTACATTGAAATGCGCGTAGGTGATGGGCCGACTCTGCACGGTGTGGGCATGGATAGCAATATCGTTACCGCATCGTTTAAAGCGATTTTGTCTGGCTTAAATCGCGATGCTGCACGGGTTAGGGGATAACCGTTGCGTGTTCAGTTTCGCAAGGCCAATCCTGACGATGCAATGAAAAGCGCGCAATCGCATTGTCCCGTAAGCACGAGCTGCGAGTGTGGCTTTCGCGTTCCCTATGAAAAGTGCTGCGGCCCATTTCACGCCGGCGAACCTGCACCCACACCGCACACACTCATGCGCTCGCGCTATACGGCCTACGCACGAGGGCGATTTGACTATGTGCTGTCGACTTGGCATCCCAGCACGCGCCCACATGGTGTGGGCGCAGATGAGGAAAAATGGATTCGCCTTGAAATCAAGCGTTTCAGCGAAGATGGCGATACCGGCATCGTTGAATTCGTAGCCGTGAGCAAAGTAAACGGTCGCGCCCAGCGCATGCATGAAGTGAGCCGATTCGTGCGCGAAGGCGGGCGGTGGTTTTATGTGAGTGCCCAAGCGTAATACCTGCGGCGCAAAACAAGCATCTTTTGACGTTTATCCCCCTGAAAATGCTGTTTTCTACGAATGCTCCATGCTTCATTTGCCACAAGTTCGCGTATCACCATGCAATCCAATAGCTGCGAAACTACTCTGGCTGGGAATGAATTAAGACCCGCGCTTCCTTACTGTGAGTAGCCAGCTCGTTCAAGAAGCGGACATTGCCGACGCGCTAATTTTTGGGTCGCATTACGTACTGGCCGATATCGCGCGCTCGACTACCTTGCTGTCGGGCGACTTGATCCTCACGGGCATACCCGCGCATTCCCGCTCGGTAAATCACGGCGATGTGGTGGAAACAGAAATTACCAACATCGGTCGCGTCCGCTGTACGATTGCCGCAGGCGATACGCCACGCGCCGCTGCGCTCGACGTGGGTCACGCACCGATAAATTCTGAGGAAGTGCGCCGCGTCGCGCTCGGCACCGATACCCGCGTGCGTGAAGATTTGAAAGCGGGCTTGCAAAAGGCTCGGACGAGGCCCTAAGTACCTGCGGCGCAGATTGGCATTTTTTGCTGATTTATTTGCCCGCCCCCGGAGTGCGCATCACGATTGAGACTTCTTATTTTCACGCAATCGAGACGTGATCGCACGGCATAATACACCCAAGTTAAATGTATTGTATTGTTGTGTATGGTGCTCGGCGCTTCTGAACTCAATCGTTTTCTAGATTCCCTCGCGCTATCGGCGCGCGCTGGCGATCGGGTACCGACTGTGCGGGAATTGATGAGCCGATTTAGCGTTTCGCAAGCGGTCGTTCAAATTGCGCTTGGGCGTTTGAAAGCCACAGGACTGATTGACTCACACGTTGGACGGGGCACGTTTTTTAGAGCACTCGATCAAGACACAAGCGGCATGGTTTCGGCAGCGTCCCCAGTCAGCGCGCGATCGGTTTTGTTGCTTCGCCGCTCACTGAGTATTCTTCGTGGACGATATGTTATTGATGGTTTGCAGCGGCGTTTTTCTGGCGAGGGGCATCGGGTGCTTGAAGTGTCGTATACCGACCCAGACCATGCGCGTACCGTCTTGAAGGGGTTGCCCCGTTTTGATGCTTGCGTAATTCAATCATCCTTTGCAACGATTACCATCGAAACGCTGGCCGCGCTTCGTCAAAAAACAGACGCTATCGTCGTAGACGGGCTGGCGCTCGTGGGCGCGGATGTGGATGCCGTTGGGCTCGAGTGGGGCGAACCTTTGGCGAGAGCCGTCAATTTGCTGGAGCAGCAGGGGCATCGAAGGATCGCGTATGCCACGACAACCCACGCCTTTCTGGCTAACGAATTGGGTTTGCGCAGGCTTGCGCAGTTACGGTTGAAAGGCGCGCGCACGAGCGTAGAGTTACTCAGCGTGCCGTGCCTTCCGCAAGATCATTTCGCAGAGTCCTTGGTAGATTCTTTAAGCGCACGACGCTCAGATTCTGGCGGGTTGCCTTTTACTGCGCTTATCGTCTGGGGCATCGAAGACGGTGCGAAATTTCGTGCGTTGCTAACCAATATTGGCGTGAGCGTTCCCGCGGCGTTGAGTGTGGTGTTGCTCGGGCGTACCGATCTCGCGCATGAGCACGCTAATTTTTTTGATACGGTCGGAGGCAATGCTGACGATCAAATTGAATACTTGTATGAAGTTACGGCTCGGCGCTGGGCAGAGCCGCAATGCGCACACGCGGTGCGCCTATTGCCAGTGATTACGCGCGCAGGGCAATCCATTGCGCCACCAGCGTTAAAACTCGCTTAACGCGTCCACACACTTAAGTCTGGCGGCAATTTTCCCTAGCACGCTTTGCCGTATCCAACGCGACCGTCGAGGATTGACCGATATATGCGCTCGCCTCAAGCGACTGCGCTAAGCCTTCGGGAAGCTCGTGTGCAGCCAAAATTGGATGTGCTTTGATTGCCGAAATGAACGGCACGCCCTCCGTAAGCGTGCGCTGCGCTGCATCGTATAAAAGATGGTGCGCTTGGTGGCGGCCGACCAGAGCGGTCAAGCGCATCATGACGGCTTCCGACGCAATCAGACCGTTCGATAAATTCAAATTGCGCTGCATTGCTTTGGGCATCACGACGAGCCCTTGCGCCAAGCGGCTGAGCGTCTCGGCAATCGAGGCGCCGATGATGGCGATCTCGGGCAAAAGCGCGTCAGTTAAATTGGTCGACGATGAGTCGCCTTCGTCCATCCTCACCATCCCTTCTAGCACCATGGGCACGCGCGCCCGTAGCATCCTCGCCAAACTCACGAGCAATAGCGCGCACGATGGGTTACGTTTCTGGGCCATCGTTGAGCTGCCGATTTTGCCCATATGAAATGCCTCTTCAACTTCGCCAATCTCGGTGCGCTGCATGAATATCACGTCCTGCGCGATTTTTTCTACTGTGCCTGCGAGCAACCCCAGCGCCGATACGAAATCGCTCACGCGGTCAAACGAAGCTCGCATTGGCAGCCCCTGCGCCAAGAGCCCAAGTTGTAAGGCCATCTTCGCTTCCACGGCCCTGCCTTGATCGCCCATTGCTGCGTAAGTCCCAATCGCGCCGCCAAGGGTCGCGACGAACGACGGAGCGAGCCGATCATTTAGTCGTGCCCGATCGCGATCAAGCTCATCTAGCCAGCCGGCTACTTTGAAGCCAAACGTCATTGGCAAGGCGTGTTGCCCGTGAGTGCGCCCCGGCTGCACTGTGGCGTGGTGTTGCTCCGCCAAATCGCAAAGCGCATTGATCGCGCAATCGAGATGCCTAGCGAGCACCCGATGCGATTGATGCATTTGCAGCGAGGTTGCCGTATCAAATATATTTTGCGTCGTCGCACCCCAGTGGATGAAGCCTGCCGCGGGCTCGCCACACAAGGCTTCAAATTGCCGTAACACTGGCACAAACGGATGCTGCGCAAAGGCGATATCACTGGATAAACGCGCGAAGTCGAAGGCGCTCGCATCGGCCTTCGCGGCGATGATCGTCGCCGCGCTTTGCGGAATGATGCCGAGCTCCGCCTGCGCTTGCGCAAGCGCGACTTCAACTTTAAGCCAAGCTTGCAGCGTGGCGGCGTCGTCCCAAATCGCCTTGGCTTCCTCGTTAAACCAATGGCGGGTGAAAAAAGCGTCGAACATTCCGGATGCCATATTTTTACGAGTTTGTGGTTAGTGAAAGATAACGAACGATTGTACATACAAAAGTGCAATACAATTACAATATGTATTTTAGCGACGCGATGACTTCACATACTTTCAAGCTAAAAGCACAAAAGCAGGAAATGAGGCTCAATCATTGGCTGCTGTCGGTACAACATAGAAGTGCTTTTACGTTAACTCTGTAGGAGGCAAATTATGAAATGTGCAATTTTCAAAAAAGTTACCCTTGTTGGCATTGCGATGCTTTTCGCGTTTTCAGTGCAGGCGCAAACAGACAAACCGATTTCTCTCGTCGTCGGCTACGGCGCGGGCGGTAGCGCCGATTTCGTCGCCCGCGCGGTAGGCGTGGAGTTAGGCAAGCGCCTCGGGCGAACCGTTGTGATTGACAACGCGGTGGGCGCGAGCGGCATGATCGCCGCGCAGAAAGTCACCGGGAGCGCCCTCGATAGTGGCATGATCTATATGGGCGGCACCGATACCGTTTCCGTGCCAATGGTGAACCCCAAAGTCAAGCTCGATTGGGACAAAGACCTCACGCCCATTGGTCGCATGACGACCCTGCCGATGATCTTAGCCGTGCCCGCAAGCTCACCGCATGCAACGCTTTCCGATCTCGTGAGCGCCCTGCAAAAGAGTGGGAAAGACAGCTTTAACTACGCTTCGCCCGGCGTTGGCACGATGCAGCACTTTTATGGCTCACTCATCAATAAACAGGCCAAAATCTCGATGCTGCACGTGCCCTACAAAGGCGGCGCACAAATCGTCAATGATCTTGTTGGCGGGCAAGTCAATAGTGCCGTGCTTGTGCTATCGACTGCGATGCCGTTTATTAAGGATAAAAAAATCAAGGCGCTTTCAGTGTCTGATGCGGTGCGTGTGCCGCTGCTGCCAAGCGTCAAAACGATTGGTGAGGAAGACGGATTTAACGGCATCGCGCTGCCGCTCTGGCAAGGCCTATTTGTAAAAGCGGGCACTCCGGCGGCAATTGTTAACGCGTACGAAAGGGCCTTGCTAGAAGTGCTCGCCCAGCCTGAGTTGCGCTCCAAACTGGCTGATGCCGGTATCACTGTCGCGCCGCTAAGTGGGAACGATTTAAAAGCATTCGTTCGCCCGCAAGCCGCGCTTTATCGAGAGATTGTGCGAGAAGCGAATATTAGTGTGGAGTAAATGAAAGCGCTCTGTAGTGTTGCTATTCGCCACATGAAGCAAGCAGCTGTGATCGCCGATATCGCGCGCTTTAGTCCGGCGCGCGCTGCGCCTCGCATTATGGAAGGCGCAGTTGCCAGCGTTCGTGAAGATTTAAACTCCGGGTTGCACTAGGTGAAAGCGTCAGGAGCTCAGGAGTGAAACCCCCGCAACCCGATGCGCTGCTTAAAGTCTTGCAAGCACGTTTCGATGCCAACATGGCGCGACATGTCGGTATTGCTTGGCAAGACGCGCGCGCGCAGCTTGATCTGAAAAGCAAAGCGCTAGATTCGCTCAGCGAAATGGAACGCACCGGCGGCGAACCGGACGTAGTCGAGCGCGATGCGAGAACCGGCGAAATCATTTTCTTCGATTGCGCCGCTGAAAGCCCTAGTGGGCGCAGAAGTTTGTGCTACGACCGCGCCGCGCTTGATGCCCGAAAAGAAAATAAGCCCGCTGGCTGCGCGACTGAAATGGCCTCCGCAATGGGCATCGCGCTACTCACCGAAGCCCAATACCGCCACCTGCAAACGTTCGGCGTGTTCGACATCAAATCCTCAAGCTGGATAAACACGCCAAACGCGATCCGCAGCGAAGGCGGCGCGCTCTTCTGCGACCGCCGCTACAACCATGTATTCACCTATCACAACGGAGTGCAATCGTACTACGCAGCGCGCGGGTTTCGTGGCGTATTGCGAGTTTAAGGTTTGGTTTGGTCGACGCGAGCGCATTAAATACCTGCGGCGCAGATTGTGTCTTGGGCGAAGGGCAGTTTTTCGATTATCTTGCCGTGTAGGATGAAAAAAAGTTATCGTATTCTGGGTCTTAGACAATTACTGTAAGCGGTGTTTAAAATTTCCTAAGTAAACGACTCTATCTTCAAAGGTTGACGCCGTACCGCAAACGAAATGATCAGATCTGACTATTGCCACGACCGCGTTGTGCCTCAGAAACCGATCTTTCAGCAGCACCAACTGTTCTCGAATCATAAATAGCTGGGCGTTGATCGACGCGTATTACAGTTCTAAAAGTATGGCTCCGATGCCGTGCGCAACATGCTGATAAGTTGGTCGGAGCGAGTCAATGTAAAAAAATTGATCAAGGTCTAGCGTTGACCGTCATGCACGGCAAACTTGTCCTTGGTTAAACCACCCAAGCGCGAGTGCACGCGCCCTCCTGTGCCCATGACTAAAGCGAACAAAATTTCATTAGGGCGTGGCGCATCTTGAATGCCAACTTCCATCGAGTTGTAGTGACTTCGCACATAACAAGCATGAATGTAGTGCAGCGGTACCATCAATCGATAACCTGTAGCAGCAACCGCTTTGGCCGCAGGTACGATGGCTTTCGGTTCGCCCAGCACGCTGCGCATGGCCCATCCACCCGCCTCGTGCCACACCGCCCCATGCTCTAGCTCACCATTCACACCGACGATAGCCGCCTTGCTATAGACCTCCACTTTGTCTTTACCAAGGGTGTCCACCAACTCTTGCGCTAGAAGTGTTCCCAAGCCGCGTAGCTCGGCCATAAAGGGCAAGAGGTCGGGCTCATAACGCCCTGCGTAGGGATTTTTAATCACGGCGCACGCTGCGGCCAGCTTAAGTGGCACATCCGCCACAGGTCCCCCCTCGTGGTACTGCGTTTCAATAGTTAAGCTGCGTTTGCGAATTTCAATCAGTGACATGGGCATTTCCTATGAATCGGTCAAGCATTTATTGCTTAGGAATCTTGGCTTCATTCACCACTTGAATCCATTTTTGCGTTTGATCGGCAACCATCGCCCGCATTTCTTCGGGCGTACTGCCACGCACTTCACCACCCATATCCTCTAATCTGGTTTTAACGGTGGAAACTTGTAGCGCTTTTTGCAACTCGGCATTCAAGCGATCCAACACCGAGCGCGGCGTTCCTGCTGGTGCCATCAGACCCGCCCACGAACGCACGTCATAGCCAGCGACTCCTTGCTCTGCAGCAGTCGGCACGTCCGGGAGACCCGACCATCTTTGCAGCCCAGTGGTTGCAATAGCGCGCAACTTGCCTGCTTTGATGTTGGCCAATACCGCAGTAGGTGGCGCGATGATCATCGGAATATCACCTGCCAATAAAGCCGTCAACGCTGCAGAATCGCCTCGGTAAGGCACGTGGAGCAATTGCGTTTTTGACATACTAGAGAGCAACTCTCCAGCCAAATGATGCGTGGAGCCAATGCCTGCCGTGCCGTAGCCCACTTTGTCAGGATTGTCTTTGGCGTGGGTCAGCAAAGCAGCCAGATTACTCATTTTGCTGTCAGCGGGTACAACAACCAAAAACGGAAAATAAGTGATCGTACTCACCATTTCAAAGTCCTGCACGGTGCGATACGCTAGGGTGTTATAGAGCGCTCCAGCAACAGCATGGCCACCTGTCGCCAACAGCAAAGTGTATCCATCAGGCTTGGCTTTTGACACGGTCGTCGCGGCAATCGTGCCGCCTGCGCCCGCTTGCGCTTCGACAACAAACGGTTGCAAAAGCCCCTTGCTCATTTCCACGCTGATGGCTCTTGCAATCGCATCAGCATTACCGCCCGGCGCAAAACCTTGGAGCATTTTGATAGGGCGCTCGGGATAAGTTTGTGCAAAGGCGCATGTAACAGCACACCATATGGCAAAGGTTATAAAAATTTGTTTGCGAAGCATAGTTTGCATTGCTGTCTCCTAAATAAAAATTAAGGTCTCATACCGATCTTGCCTACGACCAACCCTTTGTCTAGCCATTCGTGAATGCGCTGGACATCGGACAAAGCTTGGATGATCGGCGCGGGTGGCGTGACGCTTCTATTAGCCATCAAATCAATTGCGCTTTGCATCAAAGCTCGCCGCTCCGCCCTGTCAGAATCCAAGGTGTGCATCGAAAAGCACCGCACGGCAAGACTTTTTCCGAGCAAATTGCGAAGCACTTGAAAAACGTCTTCGCTAGGAGGCCCTTGCACAATGTTGTATGACACAGCCGTACCTAACGGGGTCAAGCAGTGCAAGCCGTCAATTAAGGATCGACCGCCTAAATGATCAAACACCAAATCGACGCCGAGCCCCGCTGTCAATGCGTGAATACGCGCTGGCAAATCCGTTGATCCACCCATGAGTACATGGTCAAAACCTGCTATCGCTGAATCGTTTGGCTCAATGGTCTTTCTGCTTGTGCCAATGGTCATGAATCCCAAATGCTTGGCTAGCCTTGACAACATGCCTGCCACACCACCAGTAGCGCCTGTGATCAGCACACTGGGTTGAGCGCACTCAGGCATACCCGCCACTTTCATTAAGGCAATCGCCAGTTGCAGATTGGGCAAACTCACCGCATCCGCGCAAGAGATGTTTACCGGCAGGCGGTAAGGCGCATTTTCAGGTACCACAATCGCCTCAACATAACACCCACCGCGCTCTTGCAACTCACGCGCACTCACCAACACTCTGTCACCGATTTGCCATTGCAGCACACCTGCTCCAACGGCATCAATAACACCTGCTAACTCAGCACCAGGAATTGCGGGTAGCGGTGGCATCCATTTGTAGGTGCCTTGGCGAATCAACACATCGGGGCGCCCTACGCCAATCACCTCCGCTCTGACTCTGACCTGTCCACAGCCTGGCAGAGGTTCGGGCAAATTCACTTCAATCAAGCATTCGGGCCCGCCTGGCACCTGAACTTGAATGGCGCGCATGATCAGGCCTGCGCAACGATCGGGTTGACCAAAGTGCCAATGCCTTCGATTTCCACCTCACACAGATCGCCAGGCTTCATATAGCGAGGTGGCTTGCGACTCCAGCCCACGCCTGCGGGCGTGCCTGTAATGATTACATCACCGGGTACCAAAGTGAAGATGGTTGACGCATAGTTAATCAGTTTGGCAATGGAAAAAATCATATCGCTAGTGTGCCCCGATTGCATCACTTCGCCATTCAGGCGCACGACCAATTTCAACTCCTGATTGGGGCGAATTTCGTCCGCCGTTACCATCCATGGTCCAAACCCACCTGTGGATTCAAAATTTTTACCTGATGCAATTTGTTTGGCGTGAAATTGCCACTCTCGAATGCTGCCATCGTTGAAACAAGAATAACCCGCGACATGCTCAAAAGCTTTGGCTTCTGGAATGTCACGCCCCGCCTTGCCAATAATCACGGCAAGCTCACCCTCCCAGTCAAAGGATGCCGACACTCTTGGGCAAATCATGGGCTGACCATGCGCCACTTGAGAGCGCCAAACACGCAAAAAGATGGGCGGCTGCTCTGAAAGCTCTCGATGCATACCCGCTGCTAGCACCTCTATATGGTGATCCATGTAGTTACGCACCGCACACACAATTTTTTCTGGCTTGGTAATGACCGGCAAAAACGTAATGTCGGCAAGCTTGGCGCTAACGGGCTTACCTTGTACGTCCTGAGTCGCATTCAAGTAGGCAGCAGCGGCAATGTAATCAAGCAGTGTCGCGTATTGCGGCATGGCTTTGCCCAGATCGACAACATCGTCTGTACCAACAACAGCGCCCCAAGTTTCGCGACCCAAGTGGCTATAGGAGAGTAATTTCATGAATGATCCTGATATGAAAAAGTGTTATTCAGTTCGCGCGGGCAGCAGCGGAAAATTTCGCTTCCCACTGCGCGATCGGCATAAAACTAGGGTCGCTTCTGCAAATGGTTTCGGTTTCACTCAATAGCGTTTCATCATCTTTCGATAGATCAAGTGGATCACCATGCGGTTGCGAAATGTAAAAAGGCATGTCCAAATAAATTTCAACTGTATTGCCCTCTGGATCAGCAAAATAAACGGACAGCGCATTGCCGTGATTGAGCGGCAACACCTTGCTAGCGCCCAGCGACGTGGCAGCAGCCGTCAAATCGCGTAAATGCTGAATGGAGGGCACAGCAAACGAGAGTTGCATCACCGTACTAAAAGTCGCTTCGGCGGGACGACCACCCGCAATTACCAATTGATGATGTTGGTCAGGGCTCGAGCTCAAAAACACAAGAGGTGCTTTAAAAGTTTTGCCAACACCCCGGTCTGTCTGCATCAGTCCAAAGACCGATGTGTAAAAGTGCACCATCTTTTCTACATCGGTGACATAAATCCCGAAATGTGACGGCGTTGGTTTAGTGACGTTTAGCATGTGGATTCCAATCGTGCGGGAGGGGGTGAATTATTTTTCTTTGCTCTCAAGGGCGGACAGCACATTGCGCTGCGTACTTTGTATGTGCTCTGCCAGCAGCGCGAGCGCTTTGTCCACTTCGCGATTCAAAACTGCTTTCATTAGGATGTTGTGCTCTTCGTTTTTGCGTTTGTGAACCCGTCTGTTGCGAGCCGAAAACTGGCGATAGCGCTCGGCTTGATCAAACAAACTCATACTCAACGACAGTTGACGCTCAGAGGGGCAAGCGGCAATCAGGG
>JANMDS010000169.1:0-6117 GCA_031376405.1 Betaproteobacteria bacterium | reverse complement strand
GTAGGTTGTTGATTCCAACAAAGGCTGCCTCGCTTTCTTGCGGGCAGCTTTTTTTTCACTCAATACAGATGAATTCACATACCCTTAAGTTAGACTTTCACAGCCACCTAGCCAAGGTCGCCTTCGCAGATCCTTCAAAACGTGCCGCCGCATTTGCCGAGTGTTTCTCCGCAGAGGTGGTACTTAATGCGTTCCACCCCGTGAACACTGTGCTGGGAAAGCAAGCCGTTCTCGAGACCGTGCTGCACCCCATGTGGAGTGCATTTCCTGATCTTGAGCGCTGCGACGATACGATTCTGAGCGGGCAGTTCAAAAAGGGTGCGTGGACGGTTTCATATGGGCATTGGGTAGGTACATTTGTTAAACCTTGGCTTGGCATCGCACCCACTCGCGGCGTTGTTTCACTGCGGTTCGGCGAATACATGCGATGGAAAGAGGCCAAGGTCGTCGAAATATTTTGGATCGTCGATATGCTCGATCTGATGCGTCAGGCCAAGTGCTTCCCACCCAAGCTCACTCCACCGCGGGGACTCACAGATCGAGTGCCAGCCCCGCCACATGGTCTCGGAGTGAGCACTGGAGTGCGTTCTGAGGACGATTCGATAAATAGTCTCAAACTGGTTGAGGCAATGATAGCCGGCTTGATGTCGTACGATCAGAAAACGCTCGAAAGTATGGCGATGGAGCGCTTTTGGCATCCAGAAATGATGTGGTACGGCCCAGGTGGTATTGGTGCAAGTCGAGCGCTTAAAGGTTTTCAGGATGTACATCAACGTGCGTTTCTCAATGCATTTCCTGATCGCATCGGCGGCGACCACAAATGTCGAATTGGCGATGGCGTTTTTGTTGCGTCAACGGGATGGCCATCGGTGCGTGCGACCCACCGTGCACCTTGGCTCGGTGCGCCCGCGATCAACGACAGAATTAGCATGCGGGTGATGGATTTGTGGCGACGGGACGATCAGCTGTTGCGAGAAAATTGGGTGATGATCGATCAGCTAGAGCTGCTCCTGCAAATGGGCGTAGACCTGCTTGAAAACACAAAACATTGAAATAAAGTGATTCAACTTAGCCCCCCCCCTTTTTGCAAACTAACCTTTGTTTAACCGTATTTATGCACTTATTTTGCATACGCATGCTAAATTCCAAGTTAGAAAATTAGGTACTAAAAGCACTCAATATGGCTAAATATTTGAAGCGCGGCAAAGATGCCGGTGAAGTCGCACAGGCGGATGCGAAGGTACGTGCGACGGTCGAGAATATCATCGCCGATATTTCCGCGCGCGGCGATGCAGCCGTGCGCGACTATTCGAAGCAATTTGATCAATGGTCTCCGGATACGTTTGTTTTGAGCGCCGAGGCGATTGAAAAAGCGGTGAAGCAGTTAAGCCCGCGCGAAATCGAAGATATTAAGTTTGCACAAACGCAAATTCGTAATTTCGCAAAAATTCAGCGCGAAAGCATGCGCGATGTAGAAGTTGAAACCCTACCTGGGGTGGTGCTTGGGCACAAACATATTCCTGTCAACGCGGCCGGTTGCTACGTGCCAGGTGGCAAGTATCCGCTGATCGCATCGGCACATATGAGTGTGTTAACTGCTAAGGTCGCAGGCGTGCCGCATGTGATTTCCACGGCACCGCCGTTCCAAGGCGCGCCCCATCCCGCGATCGTCGCTGCGATGCACTTTGCGGGCTCCGACCAAATTTTAGTGTTGGGAGGCATCCAAGCCGTTGCGGCCATGGCTTTGGGCACTGAGACAATCAGCGCGGTAGATATGCTCGTCGGTCCAGGCAACATGTACGTAGCCGAAGCTAAGCGCCAGCTCTATGGCCGCGTAGGCATTGATCTTTTCGCGGGGCCAACGGAAACGCTCATCATCGCAGATGAATCCGTCGACGCCGAAATGTGCGCAGTAGATTTACTCGGTCAAGCCGAACATGGTCCCACATCACCTGCAATTTTGCTCACCAACTCCGAAACGCTCGCAAAGGCGACGATGCTAGAAGTTGAAAGGCAATTGGCTATTCTGCCCACTGCCCACATCGCCGCGCTGTCGTGGCGGGATCACGGTGAGGTCATCGTGTGCGCGAGCTACGAAGAAATGGTGACTGTGGCCGATGAAATCGCCAGCGAACACGTGCAAGTGATGACCCAAGACCCCGATTATTTTTTGAAAAACATGACGAACTACGGCGCGTTGTTTTTGGGGCCGCGTACAAACGTAAGCTTTGGCGATAAAGTGATCGGTACCAATCACACGTTGCCTACAAACAAAAATGCCCGCTACACCGGTGGCTTATGGGTAGGAAAATTTCTCAAAACGTGCACTTATCAGCGGGTGCTCACAGATCAGGCGTCTGCAGAGATTGGCGCGGTATGTTCGCGACTGTGTCATATGGAAAATTTTGCAGGCCACGGTGAACAAGCGAATTTGAGGGTTCGCAAATATGGAAAGCGCGACGTGGCCTGGTACGAACCAGTTACTGCCTAATCAAAATGGCAAACCTCGCGGCGCTGAAGCTATTTTCCTTGGCCGGTAAGCGTGCGCTGGTTACGGGTGCGGGACGCGGCTTGGGAGCGCGTGCTGCGCGTGTTTTGGCAGACTCTGGCGCTCACGTTACCCTCATCGCGCGCTCTGCTGATGAAATTGATCTTGTGGCTAACGAGATCATTGAGCAGGGCGGTCAGGGGCTCGCTTATGGCGTTGATGTGACCGACGCAAATGGGTTCCGATCGTTTCTTGAAGATCGAGCGCCTTTTGACATATTGATAAATAATGCGGGTACCAACCAACCTAAACTCTTAGTCGAAACGACCGATGAGTCCATGGATTTTGTTTTGAATCTAAACGTTAATGCCGCGATGCGCGTTGCACGAGATGTCGTGCGCGGTATGATCGCTGCGGGTGGAGGGGGGGCAATTGTTAATATTTCTTCACAAATGGGGCATGTCGGCGCGCCCCGGCGCACGGTGTATTGCGCAAGCAAGCACGCCATGGAAGGTTTCACCAAAGCGCTTGCATGGGAAGTTGGGGAACACAACATCCGGGTGAACTCCCTTTGCCCCACATTCATAGAAACACCCATGACAAAACCGATGTTGGAAGATCCGAATTTTTTGGATTTTGTTGTGAAGCGAACCGCGTTCGGGCGCGTTGGCAGGCTCGAAGAGTTAGATGGCCCACTGCTTTTTTTAGCGAGCCATGCAAGTAGCCTCATGACAGGTTCAGCGCTGATAGTCGATGCGGGGTGGACTGCGCAATGACAAACCCGAAAGTGCGCGGCGCTCCCGATGCATTGAAACGTGCAGTCACTTCGATTGAGGTTGCGGCCCGAGCGGGCGTTTCCCAATCGGCAGTTAGCCGTACGTTTTCGGTGGGAACATCCGTTTCCGATGAAACACGCCGAAAAGTCATGCGCGCAGCGCGCGAGCTTTCTTACAGACCGAACGCTATTGCACGCACACTTTCAACTCGGCAATCCAACATTATCGGCATTGTTCTCTCAACGTTTGAAAATCAGTTATATCCCGTAGTGGTGGAACAGCTCTCTCGTGCCTTGCAACTGCAAGGCAAGCATACGATGCTTTTTCTTGCCGATAAACAAGACTCTGATTCTGCATTTAACGAGATCCTGTCCTACCAACTTGATGGAGTGGTGATCGCGTCCGCTACGCTTGCATCAAAGCTCGCAAAACAGTGCGCCGATATGGGTATCCCAGTGGTCATGTTTAATCGCGCCACAGATGGCACCAGCACCGATAGCGTGACGAGCGACAATCGGCGCGCCGGACAATTGATCGGTGCACATTTAATTGCGCTGGGACACAAGCGCATCGCGTACATCTCCGGTCGGGAAGATTCATCCACTAACCGAGATCGTGAGCATGGACTACGCGAAGCGCTACGCGCTAACGAGATGACGCTTTTCGCTCAAGGCAATGGAAACTATGAGCAAGCGCTAGCGAGCGCGGCGGCGGAGAAGCTTATGGGTGGGCGCACCAAACCCGATGCGATTGTGGTGGCGAGCGACCACATGGCCTTCGCCGTGATCGATACGTTGCGCTATTCCATGAATCTCCACGTACCCAATGACGTATCAGTGGTTGGCTTTGATGACGTTCCGCAATCATCATGGCTCGCTTACCAACTTACTACCGTGGCCCAATCGGTTGAAAAAATGGTGCGAGCCACCGTTGAATTGCTCATGAGCCCAGCAGCAAGCGGGCAGGGAGTAAGCCGCAACGTAGTAGTGGCCTGCGAGCTCGTTGAGCGCGCCTCAGTAACACAGAGGACGCACACATGATTGCCTTGCATAATTTTGATACCGAATTTGAAAGTCTCGATCACTACATTCGCGTTATCACGAATCGTATCTGGGAGCAACGCCGAATCGATGACATCTATCGATACTATACCGATCCTTGCGTCGTCGAAACGCCATCTGCTGTGACGACTTCCATAGAAGATGTGGTGAAGGGTACGCGCGCTATCCTGGTGGCCTTTCCCGACCGGCGATTGCTTTGTGAAGACGTTATCGGCTGGGGCTCTCCGGAGCGCGGTTATTACTCGTCGCACCGAATTATTTCACCGATGACGCACTCGGGCGACGGGGACTTCGGCGCAGCGACCGGCGCGCGCATACACGTTCGTACGATCGCTGATTGCTGGTGTGTCGACAATCGTATCGCCCATGAATGGTTAGTGCGAGATCAAGCCGCAATTGCGAGAGCGATTGGTGTTCCAATTAAAGAGCTAGCACTGCGCTGGCTTGAAAAGACCGACGGTAAGTTTGCCAAACCTCACGCCCCGCAACCACCCGCACCGTTTGCGCGGCATCTATCGCAATCGGTGCACGCGCAGAATTATGCGCAAGCCTATTGCGCGATCTGGCTTGGCGAAAGCACTAATGCCGTCGGAGCACTATTTGATGAAGCCATACACGCGATTACTCCTGGAGAAACACATCGCTACGGGTACGCAGAAATGGTTTCTTTTTGGACGCAATGTGTTAGCCGTTTTTCAAACGTGCAGTTCGCCGTCGAACATTTGATTGAAGAAGTTGCCAGCGAAGGCGAAGTCCGTGTGGCGATGCGTTGGCGCGTTAATGCAGTGTCCACTGGTAACGATGCGTTCGGTATTGCCAATAAGTCAGTAGAAATTATGGGGATTTCCCACGCTCAATGGCGTCGCGAATTCATTGTGCGAGAGTGGATATTGATTGATGAAGTCGCGCTTGCGATGCAGTTGCTGAGTGCGTAGGTTGGGAAATCAGGAGTTAAGTCGGATGAAAATGCGAACCAAAATTGGTTTTTTTCAAGCGCTCTTTACGCTTGCGTTGTGCGCCGTGGCGATGTTGGACGCGCAGGCTTATGCGAAGTGCGGCGCGATTGACGCGAAGGGTGAAATCAACATCATTGGCAATTCATTTCCCGCGCTGCAACACATTGCAAAAGAAATGGAATCCTGCACTGCCCCAGGATTTAAAGTGCAATTTAAGATGACACCGCAGGCCCGCGCAGAAATCGAAACTGCGTTTTCATCGAGCGGAAAATCACCCTTTGATGCAGCCGTTGTTGCGATGGGGGTTTACGCAAACTTGCAAAGCAAAAACCAACTCCTCCCGCTCACACAGTTGGTGGAAAAACACAAAGCGAAATATAAGCTGGAAGAAAATATGCTCGTTAAAGTCAATGGCGAAGTGATGGCCATTGCCTTCATGTCAAACGCGCAAAATCTTTATTACCGCAAGGATTTATTCGAGAAACACAGCATTAAAGTTCCTACGAGTTATCCGGAAATGGTGCAGGCTGCGGCACAGCTAAAGGCTAAGGAGCCGAGCATTGAGTTCCCAATCGCGCAAACCTTCGCGCAGGGCTTTGATGTCGCGACGGAATTTACCAACATCTACCGTTCTCTCGGCGGCAGCTTCTTTAAACAAGGCGGAGCGCAGCCTGCTTTCAACGACGCACTTGCTGTGCAAACGCTGGTGCTCATGAAGTCGATGATGCCTTACATGACGCCGAACGCCTTCGCATCGAACTCCGATGATGTGATGAACCAGTTTCAACAAGGCCGTGCTGCAATGGGCGTGCTCTGGGCCTCGCGCGCGGCGCGCA
>JANMDS010000112.1:0-2080 GCA_031376405.1 Betaproteobacteria bacterium | reverse complement strand
CGGCGAGTCGACCGAAACCGTCGCGAACGCCTCGATGAACGGCGAGTTGGGCGCTGCTTCTCCCTGGGCGGAAACACAAGTGTCCGTCGCATTTGGCGGCGAATATCGTTTGGAGACCTATCGCATCAGCACCGATGCCGTGTATCAGTCGGGCGATCTGACCGGACAGGGCGGCGCCACGCCACCCGTTTTCGGACACTATGATGTCTGGGAAGGATTTGGTGAGGTCGAAGTGCCGATTGTTGAAGATGCACCTATGGCGAAACTGTTGGCGCTCTACGGCGGGTATCGCATTTCAGACTATGACAATGCAGGGATCACCCATACCTACAAGTATGGTGCCGCATGGGCGCCCGTAGATGATTTACGATTCCGTGGCACGTTTCAGCGCGCGGTTCGCGCGCCCAACGTGGTGGAATTGTTCACACCTCAACGCATCGCTTTGTTTTCCGGCTCCGACCCGTGTGCGGGCGCCGCACCGTCATTCTCTCCTGCCGAGTGTTTGAACCTGGGGGTGTCGGCCCTTCAGTACGGAAGCATCATTCAATGCCCTGCGGGCCAGTGCTCGCAGATCGCAGGCGGGAACCCAAATCTCAAACCCGAAGAGTCCGATACGATTTCACTTGGCTTGGTGTTCACGCCGAAATTTTTGAAAGGGTTCTCTGCAACTGTCGACTATTACGACATCGAGTTGAACGAGGTCATTCAGACCATTGTTCCGACCATCATTATTTCCGAATGTGCAGCAACAGGGAATCCGGAATTCTGCAATCTGGTGACACGTACGAGTTCGGGCATTTTGTTCGGCACAAGCGGCGCAGGTGTCAACCAAACTCAGCAAAACACAGGATCGCGTAAGACCACAGGCGTCGACGTGGACGCGACTTACAAGCTCGATCTCGCGGCGATCGACATGGACAACAACTCGCTAACATTCAATCTTGTTGGTACGTTTGTCGATAGTTACGAGTTCACGCCATTCAGCGGCGCAACTCCATATGAGTGTGTAGGATTGCACGGCTGGACCTGCGGAACGCTTGTGTCGCCCACGCCAGACTGGCGTCACAAATTGCGCGCCACTTGGTCGACGGATTGGGATGTCGATTTTTCAGTTGCCTGGCGACACATTTCCAAATCGTTGTATGATGGCAATCTGGACGTCGCGGTATTCAACGATGCGGCGGGCTGCGATGGCCCGTGCGGCGACGTTGTGTTGGCAGAAATACCTGCGTTCGACTACATTGATCTTGCCTTTGCATGGACCGTTTCCGATCACATCACGCTGCTTGGCGGTTTGAACAATGTTACGGATGAGGTATTGCCGTTGGTGGACAACGACTTTGCGACGAACGGTAACTCCTATCCGGAAACCTACGATGCGTTCGGACGTGAAGCGTTTATCAGCATGACGACGCGATTCTAGGCTGAGAGGTCATTGCGAGAGTGTTTGACGGCGGCTTTGACGAGCCGCCGTTCTTTTTTGCCGCCGGCGCCACTGCTGGTCACGAATTGGCCTTGTTTTCTGCGATTCTGTGCCGGACATCCGCCCTGCAGGTTGCGACAGAGTTGAAAGAATTTGGCACTCTGCACCGGCTGTAAGATCGGCCCCATCAGGCTATAACAAGCCCCCCGTCGAATCCACCTCCCTTTCCCCGGTCCCCCTTGGTGCACAAAGTCAAACGCAAGCTCACGACGATCTTTTGCGCGGACGTGGTCGGTTATAGCCGGCTGATGGGCGCGGACGAGCATGGCACTTTGGTGCGGCTCAAGCAGTGCCGCGAGTTGATGCAGGCTTTCATCGAGCGGCATCACGGGCGCGTCGTCAGTTGGTCGGGCGATGCGGTGCTGGCCGAATTTTCCAGCGTGGTCGAATCCGTGCAGTGCGCGGTCGAAATTCAACGCGAGCTGAAAGCCCAGAACGAGAGCATTCGCGAGGCCGAGCGAATGGATTTTCGCATCGGCATCAATTTGGGCGACGTGATGATCGATGATCACGATATTTTGGCCCGCCAAAAGATTATGGTTTACTGCGCAAAATGGACGATAACGAACATGTTGAAATGTACCTGTCTGATACAGC
>JANMDS010000560.1:0-1517 GCA_031376405.1 Betaproteobacteria bacterium | reverse complement strand
CTTTTCTAAACTCTTATAGGAAACCGAATCACGTTCAGCTTTGAGGCTAGACAAATTTCGCTAAAAGTTGCCGCAATGCAGCGATACCTGCGGCGTAAAACAATCAAATTTATGACGTTATCTCCCCAAAATTGCACCTTTTATCGAATGGATCGCGATGTTGCAGCGCAAAAAACGGCAAAATGTAAGATTCATTAACAATTATTTTCACTTCGGAGTCGCACCTTAAATGAAAGCCCCCGTTCGTGTCGCCATCACTGGCGCAGCTGGTCAAATTGGTTACGCCTTACTGTTCCGCATTGCTGCGGGCGAAATGCTGGGCAAAGACCAGCCCGTGATTTTGCAATTGCTCGAAATCCCCGATGAAAAAGCGCAGAAAGCGCTCTCCGGCGTAATGATGGAGCTGCAAGATTGCGCCTTCGCGCTGCTCGCGGGCATGGAAGCCCATAGCGACCCGATGACGGCCTTCAAAGGCACGCACTACGCCTTGCTCGTGGGCGCACGCCCGCGCGGCCCCGGCATGGAGCGGGCCGATTTGCTGCAAGCCAACGCCGCGATTTTCACCGCCCAAGGCAAGGCGATTAACGCGGTGGCCGACCGTAACGTAAAAGTGTTGGTTGTGGGCAACCCTGCCAACACCAACGCCTACATCGCGCAAAAATCCGCACCCGATCTGCCCGCGAAAAACTTCACCTCGATGTTGCGCTTGGACCACAACCGCGCGCTCTCACAGCTCGCGGCCAAAGCTGGCGTAGCGGTAGCAGATATCAAGAATTTGGTGGTGTGGGGCAACCACTCGCCCACGATGTATCCAGACATTCGCTTTGCCTCGGCCAACGGCGTAAAGCTCGCGGGTAAAATCAACGATGAAGTGTGGAACAACGACGTATTTATTCCAACCGTTGGCAAGCGCGGCGCGGCAATTATTGAAGCGCGCGGATTGTCTTCCGCCGCTTCCGCAGCGAACGCGGCGATTGACCACATGCGCGATTGGGCGCTCGGCACCAACGGCGCGTGGGTGACGATGGGCATCCCTTCCGATGGCACATACGGCATTCCTGAAGGTATTCAATATGGCGTAGCGGTAACGTGCGCCAACGGCGAGTACACGCGCGTAACTGGCTTGGAAATTGATGCAGTAAGCCGCACCCGCATGGACAAAACGCTGAAAGAGCTTACCGACGAGCGCGACGCGATTGCGCATTTGTTGGGTTAAGTGATGGGCACGGCACCGCATCCGGCGCTTGCTTTAAAGCCACCCGGCGCGGTGCCGGATTTAATTCCCGCCTGCGCGCATTACGCGGGAAACGAAAAATTCATCCGCAAAGCAGCCGCACTGCGCGAAGAAGTCAAACTCCCCTTCGATATCACCTGCGACTGCGAAGATGGCGCGCCCGTAGGCAAAGAGCGCGAGCATGTGCGACAAATCGCTGCGCTCATCTCTGAACTATCTAAAAATGGTGAGAGATTCGGCGTGCGGATTCACGACATCTCCACGCCACACTGGTACGACGAAC
>JANMDS010000099.1:0-7311 GCA_031376405.1 Betaproteobacteria bacterium | reverse complement strand
GGCCACGATGAACTTTTTCTATGGCGTCGCGCACTACGTATTCCCCACTGTGTTTGCGCTTTACACCAGCTACCGCTATGGTTGGAGCCCGCAAGTGCTGGGCTTCACGCTCGCGCTGGTGGGCGTGCTCACCATCCTTGTACAAGGCGTGTTGGTGCAGCCTATTGTGAAAGCCATAGGGGAACGCAAAGCGCTTTGGCTCGGGCTCACCTGTGGCGCGCTCGGCTTCGTGTGGCTTGGTCTGGCGAAAACCGAATGGCAATATTGGAGCGGCTTGCCATTGCTTGCATTCATGGGTTTGTTCGGCCCAGCTTCGCAAGCGCTCATGTCGCAAAAAGTGCCGCCCGACGCGCAAGGCCGCTTGCAAGGTTTTAATGCTAGCGTAACGGGCATTGCGGGCCTCGTGGGCCCAACTCTTTTTTCTACTTCGTTTGGCTTCGCTATCGCCAGCGGCGCGAACGCACCGTACCCCGGCATGCCGTTTTTCATTGCGGGTTTGCTGATGGTAGGCGGGTTAGCGCTTTCGCTAAAGCGGTGAAAAGTGTTTGGTAACTAGCGCTTTGCTTACCTCTTCAAACCGCGTTGGCGACCAGCGCGGCGTTTTGTCTTTGTCGATTAACACCGCGCGCACGCCTTCTAAAAAATCTGCGTGACGCGGGAATTGCTTGGCCAACAACAAATCCATCTCCAACACTTGGGCGATGCTCATTTTCAAGCTCCGCTGTAAATATTCGAATGCGACGTGCGCCGTAGTGGGCGAGCCGTTGGCCAAGCTTTTCGCCGCGCCGCTAAACCACGCATCGCCCTCGGCGGCGGCGAGCAACGCATCGCGCACCTGGGTGACTGTGGCTTGATGCATGATCACGTGAATCTGTGGCATGCGCTGCCACATTGGCGCTTGCGATGCATCCGGCGAAACCCTAGCTTCAAAATCGCGCAATAGATTCGTTACGATCCGGTGGTTTTCGCCATCGCTAAAATCACCTATTTTTTGGGAGATAAAGTCCAAAAAGGACTCAAATTGCGCCGCAGGTATGGCTGCATCTACGAGCCCGGCGAGTATCGCGTCGTGCTCGTTTACCATCTGGCCGGTGAGTGCCATGAGCCACCCCGCGCGGCAGGGCAAGCGGTTCAAGAAAAAGCCACCGCCCACATCGGGAAAAAGCCCGATGTGTATCTCCGGCATGGCAATGCGTGCACCGGTGGAAACAATCCGATGCGAAGCCCCCGCCACTAAGCCCATGCCCCCGCCCATCGTAATGCCTTGGGCGAGCGCGATGAATGGTTTGCCGAATTGGTGGACGAGTAAAACAAGCGCGTATTCAACAGTGAAAAATTCGTCGCCATATTCGTAACGCGCCTCACCACCCGCTTTCACGCGCTTGACCACTTCCGCTACATCCCCACCCGCGCAAAACGCTTTTTCTCCTTCCGCCCGCAACACCACCGCCACAATAGATTCATCGTTTTGCCAACGTTGAAATTGCGCCAACATGGCTCGGCACATCTCCAAAGTCAACGCATTGAGCGCATGTGGGCGATTGAGCGTGGCAATACCTAGATGCATGCCGTTTCGGGCGGGGCGAGTTGTGAAAATTACGGCGGCGTGTTTTTGCATGACTGGGGCGCGTAGTTTGTAAAAATAGGGAGTTCCTGCATTTTTACCAATAGCCGAACGCGGCTCGCTAAACTGTGTCAGATCCCCCAAACCCTGCGGCGCAAATTGGGCACGTTTTAGAGATTATCCCCGGAAAAAACCATGACTTTTAAAGCCTTTCTCACCTCGCAAGTAGACAAATCGGTAAAGAGTGAGTTCGTTGATTTTTCGCTCGACCAGCTCGATGCCGGTGAAGTCGTTATCCGTACCGAATACTCCACCGTGAACTACAAAGATGCGCTCTCAGCTACCGGCGCGGGCAAAATTATTCGCCGCTTCCCCTGCATCGGCGGGGTGGATTTGGCAGGCCTCGTGGAAAGCTCAACCGACCCAGCGTTCAAACCCGGCGATCGCGTGATTGCCCACGGCTACGATGTGGGCGTGGCCCATCACGGTGGCTACGCCGAACGCGCGCGCATTCCCTCTAAATGGTTGGTGCGCGTGCCGGCTGCAATGAGTACGTTTGAGGCGATGAGCTTAGGCACGGCGGGCTTCACCGCCGCGCAAGCGATTTACCGCATGGAACACGATGGTTTGTCTCGCGATAAAGGCCCGGTGATTGTGAACGGCGTAACCGGCGGGGTAGGTATGGTTGCACTTGATTTACTGGTGAAATTGGGCTATGAAGTGCATGCCGTAACGGGCAAAGAAAAAGATGAAGAATTGCTTAAAAACATGGGCGCTGCAACGGTCATCTTGCGGCAAAAAATGGAGATGCCCGAAAAACCGTTGCTTGCTGAAACCTACGCGGGCGCGATCGATAATTTGGGTGGCCCGATGCTCGGCTACTTCACGCGGGTGATGAAAAACGGCGGTACGATTGCCTCGGTGGGCCTGGCTGCTGGCTGGGAATTACACACCACGGTCATGCCATTTATCCTTCGCGGGGTATCGCTTTTGGGCATTGATTCGGTCAATTGCCCGCTTGCGCTGCGTCAACACATTTGGAATAAGCTCGCCGTGGAGTGGAAATCCGTAAAGCTCAGCGAGCAAGTAAAAACAGTGGAGTTCAAAGATATTGCCTCAAGCTTCGATGCGTATGTAAAAGGCCAAGTAACGGGCCGCACAGTGGTGAAAATAGCATGAACACGCCAATGAAATTTCGCAAACTCGGCGCGAGCCATTTGCGCGTATCGGAAATTTGCTTGGGCACGATGATGTTTGGTGATCAAACGGACGCAGCTGAAAGCGCAAACATCGCAGCCTACGCGCGCGAGCAAGGCGTGAACTTCATCGACACCGCCGATATCTACAGTAAGGGCGCAAGTGAAACCATCTGTGGCCCGATCATCGCGCCCCATCGAGATGATTGGGTACTTGCCACGAAATTGGGCAACGCGATGACGGGTGAGCCAAACGCGGTGAGATATTCCCGCAAATGGATGTTGCGCGAAGTGGAGCTAAGCCTCGAGCGCCTCAAAACGGATTACATCGATATTCTCTATCTCCATCGGGATTGGGAGCAAGAAAGCTTGGAAGAGCCGCTGCGCGCACTGGGTGATTTGATTCGTGCAGGGAAAATTCGCTATTTCGGTTTGAGCAACTTTCGGGGCTGGCGCATCGCCGAAGTAGTGCGGCTGAGTGATGTGCTCAACATGCCTCGACCGGTAGTGTGCCAGCCGTATTACAACTTGTTAAACCGCATGCCCGAAGTAGAGATATTGCCTGCTTGCGGCAACTATGGCTTGGGCGTAGTGCCGTATTCGCCGATCGCCCGTGGCGTGCTCACCGGCAAATACGCGCCGGGCGCAACGCCCCCCGACGGCACCCGCGCCGCACGCGGCGACGCCCGCTTTTTGCAAAGCGAATGGCGGCCCGAGTCGCTTGACATCGCGCAGAAAATTGTGGAACACGCGCAAGCCAAAGGCACCGATATTCTCGCCTTCGCCGTAGCGTGGGTGCTCGCCAACAAACACGTATCTAGCGTGATCGCTGGGCCGAAAACGCTTGCGCAATTCAAACCATACTTCGCCGCACTCGATGTAACGCTAAGCGAACACGACGAGAAATTTATTGACGCACTCGTCGCGCCTGGGCATCCTTCCACGCCGGGATACACCGATCCGGTGTATCCGTTTTTTGGAAGGTGACAATGGTTTTTCCGACTAAATCACCACGTTTGGTGAAATAGACGCGACTATTTCACCAAGCGTGGTAAATTAGTCGCAATGATTCGCGAGCTCCAACTCCAAATTTCCAAAGATTTGGATAAAAAACTCATCCTTCTCGCTGGCGCTCGGCAAGTGGGTAAGACTACGCTTGCCCGCAATTTGGTGGAGCAATTCGAAGGCGCGCAAAGCTTTAATTTCGATGTGGCCGCAGATCGAAAAATCATAGAAGCCCAAGCGTGGAGCCCAGACGCACCGCTCGTGGTGTTCGACGAGCTGCACAAGATGCCGCAGTGGAAAGCGTGGCTCAAAGGCGTATACGACGGACGAAAAAAAACGCAACGATTGCTCGTGACCGGCAGTGCACGGTTGGATTTTTTGCGTGAAGGCGGGGATTCGCTCGCGGGACGTTTCTTTGCCCACCGGCTACACCCGATTACCGTTGCAGAGTGGTGCGTAGCGAACCCGAGCGTGAACGCAGACGACGCGCTCACGCGCATTCTCACGCGCGGCGGCTTTCCTGAGCCCATGCTTGCCACCGACGACGCAGACGCGCTTCGCTGGCGGCGGCAATACATCGACGGTTTGGTGCGCGAAGACGTGTTGGAGTTCTCGCGGCTGCATGAGGTAAACACCATGCGCGTGTTGGTGGATCTGTTGCGCGAGCGCGTCGGCTCACCGCTCTCGGTCGCCTCCCTCGCGCGGGACTTAAATGCCTCGCACACCACCATCACGCGTTACATCGAAATTTTAGAAGCACTCTTTATTATTTTCACCGTACACCCCTGGCATCGCAATGTTTCCCGCTCTCTTTTGAAAGCGCCGAAAGCGTATTTCATGGATAGCGGCCTCGTGCGTGGAGACGACGGCCGAAAGTTTGAAAACGTCGTCGCCTGCGCGCTGCTCGCTGCCGTGCATGGCCGACAAGACAAGGATGGCCGCGACTGCGAGCTGCATTACCTGCGCACCAAAGATGGCGCAGAAGTTGATTTCACTATCGCTGAGAACAACACCCTTACCGAACTCATCGAATGCAAATGGACGGACGCAACGCCGCATCGCGCGTTGCTACGGTTTGCAGAGCAGTTCAGCGAGGCGAAGGCGACGCAGCTTGTGAGGCACGCGCGGAATGCAGGGCATTACGGGAACGTGAACGTCGCGCCCGCAGCGCAGTGGTTACGAGATCTCAAGTAGCGGCATGATTTACGGGAGATAAAGCGCAAAAGTGCTGTATTTTGCGCCGCAGGTATTTGTGTAAATATCGTAGCCGCGATTAGGCCGCAGGCCGTAATCGAGGCATTTCAGGCTGGGACGTGGCGTGAGATTGGACTGGCGCGCGCGCGCGGTAACGAAGCTTTTTTAACCTCGATTACGCCTGCAAAAAACCGCAGGCTAATCGAGGCTACGCAGAAGGGCTACGCTCGCTGCATACAATTCACAGTTGATCTTAGCGTTATCAATATTATGCAAAACCGTCAGGGAAAAATGAAGCGAAGTAGTTTAAATAATATAACTCAAAGATATACCGATGCTTCAAATATGCAACCAACGGATCGTTCGCAAACTGACTATTCAACGACCGTATCAGCATCCATGAAAGTCGAATCGATATTTAAGAATCTAGAGAAAAAAGTAATTGAAAAAATTGAACATGCTGATGCGGTTGTGGGATGTGTTGCCTGGCTAACAAATAAGGAAATCCTTGGAGCTCTAGCCAAAGTTGAAGCAGGTGTTTCAATAATCGTGCAAAAAGAAGAGTTTTTGAGGCCAGACCTAAATTGCAGCCCGAACCATGTTAAGCAGCTACATGACTTATATTCAAAGTTATCGTCTGTTTGGCCATCGGACGACTGCCTATTTGAAAAAAAAGCAGAGGAAATTGGCGAAATGAGTGAGGAATTAATTGATTTATCGATACGTTGTGTCGGCTATGCAAAAGCGCATGGAGAGGCTACTTTGCCGAGAATGCATCATAAATTTCTAGTTTTCTGTAAGCGTGACGAGCCTGAAGAATTTTGGAACCTAAAGCCATATGCCGTGTGGACCGGGTCATTTAACATGACTTTTAATGGCACTCAATCAATTGAAAACGCTGTATATATTGAAAACAATGAGATTTCGAAAGCATACTTTCACGAGTGGTATAACATGCTGATGGTTTCCGAAGACCTGAATTGGAGCGCTTCTTACGCAGTGCCTGATATTCAATTTAATAACTTGAATTTAATCAGTTAGCGCTAAGAAGGCGTTGCGTCGGATGGTTTGTTAGATTTGGATGCGCTCAACCCCAAGGAATAGAAACATGCAAGCCACCCCCACAAAATCCGCCTACCGCGACTACGCCAAACCGCAACGCGCAGAAGCGATCGATACCGTGCGCGATTTCTATCGCGAAAATCACGCGAAGCAAACGCATGATTTCGTGCTCGCCAAAAAAGCGCAATATTTGTAGTTCAACAAACAGAAGATGACGCCGTGGGAAGGGCTGAATTTTCTGAATACGTTGGTGGACGATAGCGACCCGGATATTGCGTTGCCGCAGATTGACCATTTGTTACAAACCGCGGAGGCGATGCGGGCAAACGGCGAGCCGGAGTGGATGGTGCTCACGGGCTTCATTCACGATTTGGGCAAAGTGCTGTGCTTGTTTGGCGAGCCGCAGTGGGCGGTGGTGGGCGATACGTTCCCGACCGGATGCGCCTATTCACCTAAAAATGTGTACAGCGAATTTTTCGCGCTAAACCCCGATAGCCAGCGCGCAGAATTGCAAACGCTGTACGGCGTGTACGCGCCGCATTGCGGGTTAGAGAACGTGCATATGAGCTGGGGGCATGATGAGTATCTGTATCATATGCTCAAGCCGCATTTGCCGATGGAGGCGCTCTACATGATTCGCTTCCATAGCTTTTATGCGTGGCACAAAGAGCATGAATATCAACATTTGTGTAACGCGCAAGATGATGCGATGAAGCCGTGGGTGCAGCGCTTTAATCCATATGATTTGTATTCGAAAAATCCGAACCGCCCGAAGCTCGCCGACGTGAAGCCGTACTATGAAGACTTACTCGCGAAGTATTTACCGAGCGAGCTTCAGTTTTAGTTTCGGATTGATAAGGAATTCGCCATGACCATTTGCCCCGTTGCCATTGCCGTTGGCTGCAAGAAATGCCCCATTTTTAAAATTTGCCCGGTGAAAGGGACCATTGGCGATTACAAGCCCGAGGTGCCCGTCGCGAGTGCTGCCAAGTCTGCGAAAAAACCCGCTGCAAAAAAAGCGGCGGCGAGTAAACCGAAGGCAAAAGCTACAACAAAGAAAAAGTAGGTCCACAGTACAAAATACCTGCGGCGTAAAAAGGCCGTTTTTCAAGAGATATCTCCTGGAAAACGGCTTTTTTACGCCGCAGGTATTTCAGGTTTTTTTGGGTAGTTAAATGATCTTCACATCCAACGTGCCCAACTTATCAATGCCGCACGTGCCGATATCGCCTTTCACCATCGCGTTCACGCCTTCTGGTGTTCCGGTGTAGATCAAATCGCCGGGTGCGA
>JANMDS010000080.1:0-1540 GCA_031376405.1 Betaproteobacteria bacterium | reverse complement strand
GTCTTGGAACGTGTGGTTTTGTTCCGGGTCGAGCACTTCCAATAATGCGGACGCTGGATCACCACGGAAATCCATGCCCATTTTGTCTACTTCATCTAACAAAAATAGTGGATTGCGCACGCCTACTTTGCTCAAGCTTTGCAAGATCCGCCCTGGCATCGAGCCAATGTAGGTACGGCGATGCCCGCGGATTTCTGATTCATCGCGTACACCGCCCAATGACAGGCGCACAAACTTACGGTTTGTGGCTTTGGCGATGGATTGCCCTAGCGAGGTTTTGCCCACACCCGGTGGTCCTACTAAACATAAAATCGGCGCTTTAATCTTATCCACCCGCTGCTGCACGGCGAGATACTCCAGGATGCGCTCTTTCACTTTATCCAAGCCAAAATGGTCGTTGTTTAATACTTCTTCAGCTTTGGCCAAATCGGTAGAAATTTTAGATTTCTTTTTCCAAGGCAAACCGATGAGCGCGTCCAAATAATTACGCACTACCGTCGCTTCGGCGGACATCGGTGACATCAAACGTAGCTTCTTCAACTCCGCTTCGGCCTTCTCGCGGCCTTCTTTCGAAATACCGGAGGTTTTGATTTTCTTATCGAGTACGTCGAGCTCAGCGGCTTCTTCGCCATCGCCTAACTCTTTTTGGATCGCCTTAACCTGCTCGTTTAAATAATATTCGCGCTGGCTCTTCTCCATTTGGCGCTTCACGCGACCACGGATGCGTTTTTCCACTTGCAGAATATCGATTTCTGATTCCAGCACACCCAATAAATGCTCTAGGCGGGCGGTTGCGCTTTGCATTTCCAGCACTTCTTGCTTTTGCTCGATCTTGAGCGGCATATGCGATGCCACGCTATCGGCCAAACGGCCCGCGTCGTCCATGCTGGACAGCGATGCCATCACTTCAGGTGGGATTTTTTTGTTGAGCTTTACAAACTGCTCGAACTGTTGCAACAGCGCGCGGCGCAAGGCTTCGGCCTCGGTATCTTCGTTTTGTGCGGCTGGTAAAGGTTTAACCTCAGCCGTCATGAAGGCTTCGCCATCTAAAGCTTCGAGCACGCGCGCGCGTTGCTGGCCTTCGACCAACACTTTAACCGTACCATCGGGGAGCTTGAGCATCTGCAAAACAGTGGCTACGCAGCCCACCGCGTACAAATCTTCAACGTTCGGTTCATCTTTTTGCGCGGACTTCTGCGCCACCAGCATAATTTGCTTGGCAGTTTCCATTGCGGCTTCGAGCGCCTTGATGGATTTGGCGCGCCCGACAAAAAGCGGGATCACCATATGGGGGAATACCACCACATCGCGCAATGGCAGCAGCGGCAGGGTCATCGGTTCACGGTTTTCAGACATGTAAAACTCCTATCGTTCCCCTCCGAACTTGAGGCGGAAACGGCAATTACAAGTGTACCGCTCACCGGAAAGCTTGAAAAAAGCGCTTACGCTTCAGTTATATGGCTAAACCTGCGGCGTAAAAACGGCCTTTTTTTAGAGATAAATACTGAAAAAGGGCGTTTTTAAGACGCAGGTTTACAGT
>JANMDS010000064.1:0-3993 GCA_031376405.1 Betaproteobacteria bacterium | reverse complement strand
CGCCAGGGCGCAGCTCTTCCATCGATACATCCCGGCCAACTTTGCTCTGCTCGGCCGCGTTATGGGGCAGGCTTAGCCCCGTTACTTGCGCAAATACATAGCGCACCAACCCACTGCAATCAAAGCCAGAATCGGGACTATTGCCGCCAAATTTGTACTGGATACCGAGCATACCGAGGGCGTACTCGGTCACATTTTCCGTTCGGTCTAGCAATTTTTGACCGGCGGCTTTGAGTTTGGCGCTCATCGTGGGCGCGGTGATGGTTGTGGAAGTACCGTCGCTCGCCACGAACTTGGCGCTATCATCCGCCCGCGCGTCCTCTGCCATCGAACAGAGCGCGATGGAAAGTAGCGTTACACGAAATGACTGTGACAAATGCATAAGTTGAATATTACACTATTCGGCGAACCCAACCTCGGCGCGGTTTAGCATTGACCTTTCGCGCGCGAGAATGTTTCGGATCTGCAACAAGATCGCGCGTGAGTTCAAGACGATCTAAGTGCGCAAGCCGTGCTGAGTCTTCTATGCGCTTACCCCAAACTGACTTCGTCAGCGAAGTAGCCTCGGGCGGCAGTAGCGCAGCGGCAAGCACTTCGGTAACAGTTGGCGGCGAGGAAAAGTGCAAATTTTCTCGGATCAACTCATGTTCACCGGCGCAAACTACCTCAATGTCAATGATTTGCGTCACGTTCGGGGGCCGTAGATCACTTCTGCTCGGTTTGCAAACGCATCGATAAAACTATTAGCGATTTTGTTAAACACGGGTCCAACTATCGCTTCTAAAGCCCTGTTTTTAAACGCATAGTTGAGTTCGAACACGACTTTGCATGCGTCCTCTCTCAGCGCGTTGAACGTCCAATGCCCCACTAGGGACTGAAAAGGTCCATCCACCAACGCTACATCGATACGACTGGGACGCTGGTTAGTATTGCGGGTGGTGAACGTTTGCTTAATACCGTGAAAGTCGATCACGATGCTGGCGGTGAGGGCGTGCTCGTCTCGGTTATGTACCGTCGCACCTCCACACCACGGCATGAACTCAGGATAGCGTTCCACCGCGTTGACCAAATCAAAAATCTCCGCAGCGGAGTAAGGAATGAGAATGCTTTTGACGACTTGGTGCACGGTAAGTGTCTCTACCCCTAAACTATGCTGATGAGTATTGTTGATAATAAACGTGCGTTTCACGAGTATTTTATCGAGGAGCGCTACGAAGCCGGTATGGCTCTGGAAGGCTGGGAAGTTAAATCCATCCGTGCGGGTAGGGCGCAAATCAAAGAGGCTTATGTTCGCGTAAAAGGCCAGCAAATTATTTTGGTCGGCGCCACCATTTCTCCGCTGCAAACGGCTTCCACGCACATTCACCCAGACCCGACCCGTAGCCGCGCGTTGCTGCTCCATCGCGAAGAAATCAACAAGTTAATCGGGAAAGTGGAGCAGAAAGGCTACACCTTAGTTCCACTCAACCTGCATTTTGTTAAGGGGCGGATCAAGCTGGAGGTGGGTTTGGCCAAAGGTAAGCAGCTCCACGATAAGCGCGAGGCAGTAAAAGAGCGGGAATGGAAGATTGAGCAGCAACGAACGATGCGAAATCTAAATAAAGGGTAGCCCGCTTACACGATGCTACGGCAGAATTACGTGCTTGGTAACAGCCGCAGGAACTGTTGTTTTTTAGCGCCAAATTTGCATCCCCTATTTGGGGGAGCTAAAAAAGTTTTGCTAGACAGGCGCAATGCTTCTGCGTAGACTGTTGCTTGTCATATTTTGATACTGCGCGCCGGATGCTAGGTTTCCGCGCGTGCAAACCCAAAGCGATGGGCACAATTACCCAGTTCGGTGGAAGTCAAGACTTAAGAGTAGGTTCGGTGCGAACTGCGGACCTCTCACCTGCCATTTTCCGCGCTCGGCGTCGAGATATAGGTAGCGATGCATGCCAAGCCTGTTACGATAAATCCGGTCGGGTTGCGTGGGCGAGCCAAGCGTTCCTAATTTGGCTCGGTCGCTCCCAAAGCGCCGTCGTAGGGCGCAGCGTCTCTCCTCTTATCGGCGAGCAGGCCTGGCAAGCCTTGCAGCCATTGATTGAACGGGTGATGGCAACGGGGAACCCAGCCAGCTACATGCGGCTCAAATCGATCATCGGCCAGCGACAGCGTTGGGTCCGCGTGCAGTTGATGCCCTGGGTAGATGTGGCCGGAACGGTTCTTGGTGTGATTGATTGCGAGGTTGGCGAACATGCCCGCGAAACCGACGGCAGCGAAGAGTCCGCCCATGAGCGGCGCATTGAGCTCCTCGTCAATAACACCCCGCATCCGATGACCTATCTCGATCTCGATCTGCGCTACGTCTATGCGAACAATGTGTTCTTAGAGCGTGTTGCCCACACCCGTGAAGAAGTACTCGGTCGCGTGTATCACGAAGTGCGGGATGCCGAGGTGAAAGAGTTATTTGCCCCGCTGCTCAAGCGCGCGCTAGGTGGGCATCGCGGTTCGCTTGAGTGGAAACCGAGGTATGTTGGCGGGATTCGGCGCTGGGTACGTTCCGAGTTTTTCCCAGACTTGGATACCGATGGTGCCGTCAAGGGCATTTATGTGATGGCTACGGATATCCACGATTTAAAGCTCGCACACGAACGGGTGCGCGCGATGGCCAATACCGACGCGCTCACCGGCCTGCCGAACCGCCCGGCGCTGCGCGAAGAGCTGGACGCCCGAATTGCCAGCCACCGTCCGGAAGCGAAATCGTTCGCGGTGTTGTTCATTGATCTCGATGCATTTAAGCAATTTAACGACAGCCACGGTCATCGTTTTGGCGACGCGGTTTTGGTGCGGGTGGCACGCGTGCTAGAGGGCGTGATGCGAGAGCAAGATTTAATCGGGCGTCTCGCAGGCGATGAGTTTATGGCGTTACTTAACAATACCGATCGAGCCGAAGCGCGGCGGGTGGCAGCACGCATCCTCGAGCAAATTGGAAAGATTCAAACGGTTGACGGTCGTGTTGTCTGCGTTTCAGCAAGCGTTGGGATTGCGATCTTCCCAGAAGAAGGCACTAATTTCGATGCGCTCTTTCGCGCATCCGACCTGGCGATGTACAAAGCCAAACAGTTAGGCAAAAATCGCGTTTGGGATTTACCGTCAGCAGCGTGATACGGGCTTATATCCCCAAACCTGCTGTAGACCTCTGCACAACGGAATAGCTCACTAAAGAGATCCACTACCCGTCATCCCGGCGAAGGCCGGGATCCAGTTTTGTTCCGTAAAAACAAGCGCTTAGATTTCGCGCTTACGAACGAAATTGAACCCCGGCCCTCGCCGGGGCGACGAAACGCTAGTTGTGAGATGATCTCTGCGGCGCAAAAGCGAGCTGTTTTTGGAGATATCGCGTAAAAACTGCGGTTTTTGCGCCGCAGGTTTGCCCACCTAAATCGTGGTGGGGGTGTAATGCGCCAAAAACTTCGCCATGCCGTTCCGTTCAAAACGATCCGGCGACCAATCGGTTGATGTGAGGGTTTCTGGAAACCGGTAAAGATAAATCCATGCTGGCATTGATTGCCCGTTGTCGGTTTTCACCAAAATCGCTTCGCGCCAATAGTGAGCGCCTTCGAACGTATCGAGTCGATTAAGATCGGCAGCATCGACACCTAAATACACGCGCCCTGAAGTGCTCGAATGCACATTTCGCTCGCACCCAGGATATTCTTCGTTCGGTACCGCGCCACGGCGCACGCCGGGTGCACTGGCAATCGCGCTCATATATTCGCCTCGCACTACATGCTTCCACACCGGCGCAAACATAAGTGAACCATAAGTGAATACGGTATTCACGTGGGGGGCGTGTCCGATTGGACGAGCAGTTCGCAAAGCTTTGCTAAGCGTTGGTCTCCAATGCCGTGCGCTTGCAGCGCGTTCAGCGTATTGCGTACGTACTCAGCACAGGTTCCAAAGCGGCCTTGGGCTTTGCAGAGCACTGAAAGCATTTCGGCATCACTCAAATTG
>JANMDS010000553.1:0-4947 GCA_031376405.1 Betaproteobacteria bacterium | reverse complement strand
ATCACCCGATCGCAAAGCTGGTCTAACACCGGTTGCCAATGAGACTTTAAAAGTTGCATGGTCATTTAAGTCTTACTCGTCAATTGAAAAGCCGGTGGCTTTGATGATTGGCCCCCACGCCAATCGATCGGCCTTTAATTTCGCCGATAATTGCGCCGCATCAACTAACAGTGTTGAGTATCCTAGTTCGGCTAGGCGCTTGATGACCGCAGGCTTCTGCGCTGCCTCCGCCACCGCCGCATTAATCTTTGCGACCATCGCGGCAGGTGTTTTCGCAGGCGCGAAAACGGCGAATTGCTCATTCAGCACCATCCCCTTAAACCCTAACTCTGCAAAAGTGGGTACGTCTGGCATCATCGGAGAACGTTTGGCGCTTGTGGTCGCCAATACCTTCACTCGCCCAGAAGCGCGATATTGCAAGAATTCGCCCATGACATTGAAGCACGCAGGAATATGCCCACCGATCAAATCCTGCATGGCGGGTGCGGAGCCTTTATAGGGCACGTGACGTAGCGGAACTCCGGTTGCCGCAGCAAGGGCTGCACCCGCAAAATGCACAGAGGTTCCCGCTCCCGGCACAGCATATAGACCTTTCTGCTCTGGGTTCTTCCGAGCTGCGTCAAGGTATTCAACCAGTGTTGATACGGGGCTGTCGCCTGGCACACCCAAGGCAAAGTCGTAGGACACTGCTGCGGCCACTGGTTGCAGATCGGTCTCTGGATCGAATCCAAGTTGTTTGTAAACGTGCGGGTAGACCGTGAATGGTGAAACCGCAGAGTAAAGCAAGGTCGTTCCATCTGGTGGGGCGGCGCGCACTGCATAAAGTCCGATTCTGAGAGCCGCCCCAGGTTTGTTCTCGACGATGATGAGCCCAAGCGCATCGCGCATATTTTCCGCGAAAAGGCGGGCCGTTGCATCCATTCCGCCCCCGGCTGGCACGGGGACCACAAGCGTCAGATTTCGCGTCGATTGCGACCACACCACGTTCTGTGCACCGGCGAGCGAAAGTGCGGTGAATGCTGGCGGCAGTTTCAAAATACTGCGACGGATAACGGAAAAATTCTTGCGCATGATTGATCGTCCCTGAAATTTAAGAAATGGCTCGGAAGAACGTTTTGTAAGAAAAAAGTCTATACTTTAGTTACAAATGCAATGATATTTGATTTCAAATGAAATTACAATCAACCGAAGAATCGCCTTTTAATAAAGTTCCAGTGACTTTCGGTGAAGAGACTTCTGCTGGTATGGTCTCGTTTTCGCTTGGCAACTACACACCGTATCAATTTGCGATCATCTCAAGCCGTCTAAGCCGCACGCTCGAGCTATCCTACGGAACTCAGCACGGACTCGCGCGGGCCGAATGGCGGACGTTGGCATTAGCCTGTGAGCAGGAGCGCTGCGCATCTTCGGAGCTGGTCTTACGTGCAGGTCTTGACGCTGTCGCCATTCACCGCGCCGTCAAACGACTTGAAGCGCTAGGGTATCTAACGCGCCAAAGTGATACCGATGACAAGCGCAAACGGCGACTTAGTGTTACGGCTGCAGGTCGCGCAGTTTATGAGCAAGTGGTGCCACATGCGCTAGCGTTGGAACAACGATTGTTTAAAAATCTCAGTCAAACAGAAGCCCGCACACTGCGGAAAGTGCTGAATAAGCTTTGTCTTGAAAATTTCGATTCGTCCGGATCAAGTCTGTGAACCGGTTCGCCACAACCTACCGCGAAACATTTGCTGGTCTTGCGTTGACAACCTTGAAAAACGGCGGGCATCGCCCAGCTTTTGTAAATGACGAGTGCATCCTTAGCTGCCTTGATGCGGTCTCGCACATTTCCAAGATGCAGCGCGTGCTTGGCGATTCTAAGTCTCCCAGACTTGCGTTGCTTTCCCGTAACAAACCCGATGCGTGGCTGCTCCAAATAGCGGCGCTGGCGCTGGGGGGAAGTGTTGTGTGGCTCCATCCGCGGGGTAGCCTTTCGGATTGCCTTTTCATCATTGACGATTCCAAGGCGGATGCGTTGGCGATTGATGCCGACGTTGATCCCACGATGGTCGAAGCGCTCGCCTTTTCGTTTAACGGCCCTGTGTTGCGCTTG
Organism: Betaproteobacteria bacterium; assembly: GCA_031376405.1. Classification (GTDB taxonomy): domain Bacteria; phylum Pseudomonadota; class Gammaproteobacteria; order Burkholderiales; family Casimicrobiaceae; genus JANMDS01. The sequence goes on along the minus strand of JANMDS010000553.1, from coordinate 2,855 downwards.
TCTGCGCTTGGGCCGGGAACGCCGCTCTCCGATGCCCTTGGAGGTATGGCGTCTGATGAAGTTATTGATCGCTCAAAGCCGGACGAACTGGCTTTGCTTAGCTATACCGGAGGTACGACGGGTAAACCTAAAGCGGTAGTACGCACGCAATCAGACTGGGCTTTGATTGCTAGGCGGATAGTTGATGACTATGAAATCGAATGGCAAAGTCGATACCTAGTCGCAGGTCCGATTTCTCATGTCAGCGGAACTAAGATTCTTCCGACGCTGCTTTGTGAAGGCACGGCTTTCGCGCTCGCCGACACACGGCCAGATACGGTGTCATCTGCCATTGAACGCTGGCGCATTACCTCGACGCTGCTGGTTCCCACTGCCCTCGGGAGCCTTGTTGACGAGCTAGCGGCTAGACCGCGTGACACTTCCAGCTTAACTAAGCTTTTTTACGGGGGTGCGAGCATTGCCGCTGACCAGCTCCAGCGCGCCGTGAAAGTCTTGGGTCCGATCCTTTACCAAGTGTATGGGCAAACCGAATGCTATCCACTGTGTCGCCTTAAGCCCAAAGATCTCGATCCTGACTTGCCGCACAGATGGCGTTCATGCGGTATTCCCGTTCCCTCAATTATGCTGCGACTGATCGATCCGAATGGAGATAGCGTCGCGCAAGGAAGTGTAGGTGAGGTGATCGTAAGCGGCGAACAAGTCATGCGTGGATATTGGGAACGTCCCGCAGAAACCGCGGCCGTCCTGCGGGACGGCTGGCTTCGCACCGGTGATCTTGCCTATGCACACAGCGATGGATTTATTGAAATCGTAGGACGTACCAAGGATATGATAATTTCGGGCGGCTTCAATATCTACGCCCGCGAGGTGGAAGTGGCGCTTGAAACGCATCCCGCCGTAGAAGTCGCGGCAGTCTATGGCTTGCCTGATCCTAAATGGGGTGAGGCTGTTACCGCTTCAGTAGTATTGCGCAGCGCAAGCAGTGTGACGGCAAACGAACTCACCGCGTGGGTACGGCAACTTAAAGGCTCTTTTCAGGCACCTAAACGGCTGGAGCTTCTTAAATCGATGCCGATGACCTCGGTGGGTAAGATCGACAAGAAGGCGCTCAGGCAAAGATGGGGTCAATCTTGAAGCCGCTTTTTTCTCATCAACTTAAACGATCATGAGCGCTGTCTCAAGGGCTAATTTTTCGGCGCTACGATTGCCCGTTATTGTTGCGCCCATGTTTCTAGTCTCTGGCCCTGACTTGGTGATCAGTGCGGCGAAGTGGGGCGTTATCGGTGCTATGCCGACCCTAAATGCTAGAGATTTGGATATTCTTGAAAGCTGGTTACTGCGCATCCAGCGCGAGACGGCGGATGCGCGGGGCACGTTTGCGATCAATCTTGTTGTGCACAACAAATACGCGAGGATGCAGGCTGACCTTGACCTGATCGTGAAGCATCGTGTGCCCTACGTCATCACAAGCATCGGCAGCCCGGCAAGCGTTGTCGAACGCGTCCACTCCTACGGAGGACTGGTTCTCTCTGATGTCGCGACCATTCGACATGCTCGTTCAGCAATCGCTGCCGGAGTCGATGGGCTCGTCCTTTTGTGCGCTGGCGCAGGAGGAAACACCGGCTGGCTGAATCCGTTCGCTTTTGTTTCCGAGGTTCGCTCTTTTTACGATGGGCCGCTCGCAGTTGCGGGATGTATCAATTCTGGGAATGCACTGCGTGCCTTAGAAATTCTCGGCGCAGACTTGGGTTATGCTGGGACACCGTTCGTCGTTGCCAAAGAAAGTCTTGCCTCTGACCAATACCGTCACGAAGTGCAGATTGCGAGTGCGGACGATGTTGTACTGACCAGCGCGATCACCGGCATTCCTTCAAACGTACTAAACGCTAGCCTGATGAAGTGGAATATTGATCCGGATGAATCGGGCGGCGGATTCCAAGGCATTGAGCCAGCCGGCGCTTCGGCGAAGCCTTGGAAAGATATCTGGAGTGCCGGGCAGGGCGTCGGCACCTCGAAGGCAACGCTTCGTGCAAGCGAGATTCTTGGTATCTGGGAATACCAGTACCAAGCTGTGTAAGTTCAACTATTCCAAGGAGAGTACCGATGAAAATGAATTCACGTGTCCGCAAGAACCCGATCAGAGCGCTATTCCTGGTTGCTGCTTTCGCAACCGCCTCAGCCTACGCGCAGACCGGATACCCCGAGAAGGCGGTCACCCTCGTCGTGGGGTTCGCCCCTGGCACCGCGCCCGATATTCTCGCGCGCCAAATCGCCGAGCCACTAGGTAAAGCGCTGAGCGCGAGCGTCATTGTCGACAACAAGAGCGGGGCAGGCGGACAAATCGCGGCAACCGCTGTCGCAAGGAGTGCTTCAGACGGCTATCAGCTCCTTCTGGGTGAGGTCGGGTCGATTGCAATAGCGCCATTTGCCTTTAAAACGGCATACAACGCTCTTAGGGACTTCGTGCCCATCTCCGAAGTTGCGCGCACAGAATTCGTCTGGATAGTTCCTGCGAAACGCGACTACAAATCCCTAGCCGACTTCGTAGACAAAGCGAGGAAGAGCCGAGCCAAAGTTTTGATCGGAACGTTCGGTGGCGGTTCCCCAGGACATATAGGCGCTGAACTTTTCTCGCAAAAAGCAATGTTTCAAATCGAACCGGTTCATTTTCGTCAGGTGGGAGACGGCCTTGCGGCGCTCGTTAGTGGCGATGTTGAGGGCGCATTTGTGTCAGTAGCGTTTGCGTCTGCACAATTGAAGGGCGGAAAAATTGCTGCGCTTGTTCAGACTGGTGAATCACGTTCGAAGCTGCTGCCGGACGTACCAACCGCGAGCGAAGCCGGTTTTGTCGAGTT
>JANMDS010000011.1:0-15632 GCA_031376405.1 Betaproteobacteria bacterium | reverse complement strand
AGATAATTTCTGAAAATGGCTGTTTTTACGCCGCAGGTAATAGTGCGTATGGGGTTTGGGCTATCCTTCGCCATGACCTCGAAACCTGAACATTTCATCCTCGGCAAAGATGCCTCTCTCGAATCAACGATCCGCACGCTGAATGCCAAACTCGCCGCGCTCGGTATTACGATTGAAGAGCGCAGTTGGCTTAATCCCGTAGACGGCATTTGGTCCGTACACATACGCGATAGCGAGTGCACGATTTTGTTTGCCAATGGCAAAGGCGCAACGAAGCTCGCCTGCATGGCCAGCGCGCTGGGCGAGTTTTTTGAGCGGCTTTCTACCAATTATTTTTGGACCCATTTTTATCTCGGCCCTGAGGTTGCGGCGAAACCTTTTGTGCATTACCCGCAAGAAAAATGGTTTGCGTTGCCTAAGCCGAGTAAAACAAAGAAGGTGCAAAAGTGGCCCAAAGAAATCTTGAACACCGAGCTGCATAATTTTTATAACCCTGATAGCAGTATCGATGTTTCAAAGCTTGTAGATTTCAACTCTGGCAACGAAGAGCGGGGCATTTGCACCATCCCGTACACCCGCGAGCGCGATGGCACGATTGCGTACATCCCCGTCAACATTATCGGTAATTTGTATGTGAGCAACGGTATGTCTGCAGGCAATACCAAGCTTGAAGCCCGCACGCAGGCGCTCTCTGAAATATTTGAGCGGTACACCAAGGGCCGGATCATCGCTGAAAGTATTTGCTTGCCCGATGTACCCGAAGCGGTAATCGCGCGCTTCCCGAGCATTGCCGCTGGCATTAAAGGCTTGCGCGATGCAGGCTTTGGCATCGTGGTGAAGGATGCATCGTTAGGTGGGCAATATCCGGTGATGAACGTTACGCTCTTACACCCCGAGGACCAAGGCTGCTTCGCCAGTTTTGGCGCGCATCCGCGGTTCGAGATTGCGTTAGAGCGCGCGCTCACCGAGCTTCTGCAAGGTCGCGCTCTCGATACGCTCACAGGATTTCCACCCCCAGGTTTTGATTTGGATGAGGTAGCGAACTCAACGAATATTGAAATCCACTTTGTAGATTCCAGCGGTGTGATTCACTGGAAATTTTTGGGTGACAAACCCGATTACCCGTTTGCCGATTGGAATTTTGCAACGACAACCGCCGATGATTACCAATGGTGCGTAGAGCGCATTCACCAAGACGGATTTAATATTTACACCGCAGACTTCACCCACCTAGGCGTATACGCGTGCCGCATCTTAGTTCCGGGCATGTCCGAGATTTATCCGATAGATGATTTAGAGTTTGAGAATAATAGTTTCGCCAATTCAATTCGAGAAGCGATTTTGAATCTCACCGATTTGGATGACGACGAGTGCGCCGATTTACTCGACACATTGAACGAATCGGCGATGGCCGATACCCGCCCAATTGCCAATATGATTGGCTTGGTGGCCGATGCCGACACGATGTGGAGTGATTTCCGATTAGGTGAGTTGAAAACGCTACTCGCGCTCGCGGCGGGCGACCATCAGGCAAGCTTAGAGGGCTGCGAATGGGTGCGGCATTTTGCGCAGGTACCACCAGAGCGGCGCAAGGTGTACGCGTGCGCCGAAGATTTGCTTAAATTGCAGGACGAAGATGGCGGCAGTGCGGGCTACCTGCCTGCGCTCAAGGCGCTGCACGGAGAAGCGGTGCTCACGCACGCGCAAGCGCTTGTCGCCCAAAAGCAGCGTTTCTTCGGCATTAGCGCGCCGGGGCTCGCTCTGCAGGGTTGCAACATGCACCAGCGGCTTCTCGCGGCGTATGCAAAAGTAGGGGCGGCAAAAGCATCTGCTTTTTGAGGAGATCTTTCTCAAAAGCGGCCTGTTTTACGCCGCAGGTATTTGCGTAGATGCGTTAACGAATCATCCCCGCCGCTGCGGTTTGGTTCGTGGCAGGGTCAATCAACACGAACGCACCGGTTGCTTTGTTTAACGCGAACGTATCCGCGGCGAGCGGGTTTTGTACGCTTAGTGTCACGCGACCAATCGCGTTGAGCGTGAGCGCTTGCGTGCTCTGGCCGTGACTCAATGTGTGGACATCCAGGACGCTTTCAATATCGATTATCCGCGCTTGTGTAGTGCGCGTACCGTGCTTAAGCCAATAGCTGCGCTTGGGGTTGAAGGCTTGGATATCGAGCCAGCACACATCCGCCTCGAATGTCTCACGCACTGGCGTGGTATCGCTTTCTAGCACAAGCGTATCGCCGCGCGAAACATCCATTTCAGTATCAAGCGTGAGCGTCACAGACTGACCCGCGCGGGCCGAATCTAACTCGCGCTCGCCTAACAAAATACGCGCAATGGCCGCACTGGCGTGTGGCTTGCCCGCTACCCGCACCCGCGTGCCCAACCGCACTTCTCCCGCAACCACGCGCCCGGCAAAGCCACGAAACGGTGCAGCGCCCGCGCCATCTGCGCGGATCACCCACTGCACGGGCAATCGAAATCCCACCGCGTTGTCGGCCGGGGCAACATCAAGCGTTTCCAAAATTTCCAGCAGCGGCTTGCCCTGATACCAAGGCATGGCATCGCTGCCCCGCGCGACGTTGTCGCCCGAAAGCGCGCTAATCGGCACGATGTGTGCTGCGTTAATCGAGAGCTGCGCGGCGAGTGATTGATAGGCCCGAGCAATGGCATCAAAACGACCTTTATCATAGCCCACTAAATCCATTTTGTTCACCGCGACGATGATGTGGGATAAGCCAAGCAGTTTCGCCAATGCGCTGTGTCGTTTTGTTTGCGGCAGCAGCTCGCCATTCGTTACGCGCGTGGCATCAATCAACACAATCACCGCATCGGCCGTGGAGGCGCCGGTGACCATATTGCGGGTGTATTGTTCATGCCCCGGCGCATCCGCCAAAATAAATTTCCGCTTTGCAGTATTGAAATAGCGATACGCCACATCAATCGTAATGCCTTGCTCCCGCTCGGCTTCCAAGCCATCGGTCAGGAGCGATAAATCCACGCTGCCATCGGCGGTGCGCTGAAAACGTGAGCGCTTGATCGCATCGAGCTGATCGGCGAGCACGGCTTTGCTATCGTAGAGCAAGCGCCCGATCAACGTGCTTTTGCCATCGTCCACACTGCCTGCAGTAATCACCCGCAATAAACTCTTTTTTCCTAAATCGGCACGCACTTAGAAATACCCTTCTCTTTTGCGCCGCTCCATTGAAGCTTCGCTAGTTTGATCGTCCATACGGGTTGCGCCGCGTTCTGTCATCGTGGACACGGCCGTCTCGATGATGATTTCATCTATCGTACGCGCGCTGCTCGCCACGGGGCAGGTGCACGAAATATCGCCCACCGTGCGAAAGCGTACTTCGCGTTCCACCACAATCTCATTGCGGTGTAAGGGGGTGAGCGCGGTGAGCGGCACCAGCATACCTCGGCGCTCAATCACTTCCCGTGTATGGGCAAAATAAATCGAGGGCAACCTAAGTTGCTCACGCTCGATGTATTGCCACACATCGAGCTCTGTCCAGTTCGAAATCGGAAACACGCGGATGTTCTCGCCCGCATGCAGCTTGGTGTTGTATAAGTCCCACAGCTCAGGGCGCTGGGCTTTCGGGTCCCACTGGCCAAAGCGGTCGCGAAACGAAAAGATCCGCTCTTTCGCGCGGGCTTTTTCTTCATCCCGTCGCGCGCCTCCAATGCAGGCATCAAACCCGAACTCTTCAATCGCCTCGAGCAAGGTTACGGCTTGTGCACCATTGCGTGATGCAGTTTCATTGGGCAACACGACCGTGCCACGGGCAATGGAGTCTTCCACGTTGCGTACGATTAAGCGCTCGCCCAATTGCGCTGCGCGTTGATCGCGAAAAGTAATGACTTCGGGGAAATTGTGGCCGGTATCCACATGCAACAAAGGGAATGGAAACTTACCGGGGCGAAACGCCTTTTCGGCAATGCGCAGTAACACAACCGAATCTTTCCCGCCCGAAAATAGCAGCACGGGCCGGGCGCATTCCGCCGCCACTTCACGCATGATGTGAATGGCCTCGGCCTCGAGTGCATCGAGGTGTGCGGTTTCTAGTGCGCCTTGCAGCGGTAGCAAGGCAGCGGGTGCGGTAAAGGCGTTCATACAGTTCGGCTCGTCGTTGCAAGTTGAGTAAGGGGGCGGCGTGGGTTATTGACGTTATTGCCGTGTAAGCCGCATTCTTTGTGTTCAGGGTTTTCCCACCACCAGCGCCCAGCGCGCTCGTCTTCACCCGGCGCAATCGCGCGCGTGCACGGCGCGCAGCCGATGGACGGAAAGCCCTGCGCGTGCAACGCGTTAATGGGAACGTGGTTATGTTGCAAATAAAAATCTACCTCTTCGCTCGACCAGAGCGCGAGTGGGTTGAGCTTTTCAATGCCATGCGCCGCATCGTGTTCGCTCAACGGCAGGTGCGCGCGGGTGATCGATTGCGCGCGCCGCTGCCCAGTGATCCAGGCTGTTGCGCCTTCAAGCGCACGTGCGAGCGGGCGCACTTTGCGTGCATTGCAGCAAGCGCGGCGGGCTTCCACTGATTCGAAAATCGCAGCGAACGGTTGTTGCGCGGCCAACACATCCAGCTCCGATTGAATCGGCACCATCCGCTCGATCTCAATGGCGTAGCGAGCGGTAATGTCATCCAGCAACGCGAGCGTTTCGGTGTGAAGCTTGCCGGTATCAAGCGTGAAAATGGGGATGGGCAAGCCGTGCCGCCCGATCAGGTCGGTGAGCACCATATCTTCTTTGCCCAGACTGGTGGCGAATACCACACGTTGGTGGCGGCGTACAGCCGCTTCAAGGATGCTAAGCGTGGTGGGGAGCACGCTAGATAAATGTGACGACATGAACGAATCCTATTTCAGTGAAAACATCTTGTATGCGGCCACAATGAGCAACGCGCACAGCAACACACGCAGAATTGCTTCTGGTACGCGCGCAGAAAGTTTGCTGCCAAAATAAATACCGGGCAGTGAACCCACAAGCAACCCGCCAAGGAGCGCGAAGTCCACATTACCCATTGCCATGTGGCCCGTTCCGGCAATGAAGGTCAGTGGCACAGCATGGGCGATATCGCTGCCAACGATGCGTGGAAAAGGCAACAGCGGGTAGAGCACGAGTAGCGCCGTTACGCCAAGCGCACCCGCGCCTACAGAGGTAAGCGTAACCACCGCGCCCAGCACGGCACCGATTAAAACCGTGTTGCGTAACGACAGTTGGGCAGGGTGGCTTGAAGGCGTGGCTGTGCGACGCAGCCACGCGAGCAAACGTGGACGAAACGCAACGGCGCAGGCGGTAAAAATTAGGGCCACACCCAGTGCGGGGCGGGTGAGCGTGGTGGCGTTGTTTTCACCGGTGGTTTGTTGCGAAAGCCATAAGAGCGTAACGAGCGCAGCGGGCACGCTGCCCGCGCAGAGCCACAACGTTAAGCGCCACTCCACATTGCCACGACGGGCATGTACCCACGCCCCGCTCGATTTGGTAATCGCAGCAAACAACAAATCGGTGCCGATCGCCACCACCGCTTTTACGTGCAACACCGAAATGAGCAGCGGCGTCATGAGTGAGCCACCGCCTACGCCGGTTAAACCCACGAGCGCGCCCACGCCAAAACCGGCGAGGAGGAGCGTTAAAAAAAGTTCTACGTTGTGCATGGATGCACTGTAAGCGGGAGCGCGCACAAATGAAAGCGCTTCGCAGCATGAAGATATGTGAATTCTTTTTATTCACAATGGCACTAAGCTTATCCAAGGCTTAAACGCGTAGTACCTGCGGCGCAAAACAGCACGGTTCTGAACTTTATCTCCCCAAAATTCAATGCATTTCAGCATCGATAAGATTTGCGCTAACCTACACCTATGGAGCGAAAACCCCCTCGTAAAACGAAAGAACGCATCTTGGCTGTGGCCCTGGAGATGTTCAATGTGCACGGCGCGCCGCAAGTGACCACCAACGCGCTGGCCGATGAGCTTTCAATGAGCCCTGGTAATTTGTATTACCACTACCGCAACAAGGACGACATCATCAATCAACTGTTCGCGCAATACGAAACGGCAATTGATGGGTTGCTCGTCATTCCAGAAGCGCGCATGCCCAACGTAGAGGATGCGTGGCTTTTTTTGCACATGCTCTTCGAGACGATTTGGAAGTTTCGGTTTTTGTATCGTGACATTAACGAGCTCCTGCCTTCGAACCGCAAGCTCGAGCTCAAGATGCAAAGCGTATTGCGGCGCAAAGGCGAACTCGCGCGCGGCTTAACCAAAGCCTTGGCGAAAGCGGGAGAGCTCTCCGCCTCGGATGTAGAAATTGAATCGCTCTCGAACAACATGGTAGTGGTCGCCACCTATTGGCTGAGCTACGAATACGCAAAAAATCCACGCCATTTTAACGATGAAAAAACCGCGAGTGCAGCCCTCGCGCGCGGGGCGTATCATGTGCTTTCTTTGGTGGCGCCTTACCTTCACGCCCCCGCACGTTCTCACCTTTCTGCGCTCGCGCAACACTACTTATAACTTAAGGATTATTTAATGGCTTGGACTGCGTTTCCCTTCCCTGAAAAAGATTATGAATTCACTGCGGCAAGCCTGAAAAAAAATTGGGCGCGCCTGCATGCTGGCGATGCCGAACCGTTCCCTGAGGACAAAAAAGTACAAGATGCATGGGTTGCGTTTCACGCGGGCGAATTTGAAAAAGCAAAAAAATTGGGCCTCGCTGCTGGGGGCGCAGGCGTTACGTGCGCGAACAAAGCGCAATGCATTTACGCCAATTATTTAGAAGACGACGAAGCTAAAGCGCTCGCCCATTTTGATGAAGTGGCCAAGCGCTGCGAAACCCAACAAGCGGCAGAACCTAAAAATGCAAACGCCTTTTATTGGCACGCCTACGCGCTAGGCCGCTATAGCCAAGGTATCTCCATTGCCAAAGCGCTCGCCCAAGGCTTGGGCGGTAAGGTGAAAGACAGCTTGACCACCGCAATCAAACTCGCCCCCGCGCATGCGGACGCGCACATTGCACTCGGTGCATACCACGCAGAGGTGATCGACAAAGTAGGCGCGCTTATTGGCGGCATGACCTACGGAGCAAAGCGGGATACGGGCATTGCGATGTTTAAGAAAGCGCTAGAGTTAAGCCCGCAATCCGCGATTGCCCGGATCGAATACGCCAATGGATTGGTGCTGCTCGATGGCAAAAAAGGCTTGAAGATGGGTGAGCAGCTCTACGCCGAGGCCGCCGAGTGCGAAGCGGTCGATGCGATGGAACGCTTAGATGTGGAGACGGCGAAAAGCGAGCTCGAAGACGAGTAGTTATTTGAGGAGATAAATCTCTAAATGTGCCGAAATTACGCCGCAGGTATTGATACGGGCGGCGCATTTTTAATGCCACTCGACTACGGCTTTTTTGGGCACTCTTCGCTCGGTGGCGGGGACAATCGATCCCGCACGGGATCGCCGCCGGGTACGAGCCTAAAAAGCTCAGCGGTACATGTAGCCGTTTGCGCACGCAACCGCAAAATGTAGGATTGACCCGCTTCAGGTACGAACCCCGCATCGGCCTCGCAGGTCGTAGCGCCTGGCGTGGTCGGCCGAGTCTGGGCATCGCGCACGCGCACCCACGCTGCTTCACCCGGGGTTAAACCAATCGCCCGAAATTGCGTAGATGGAATATCACGTCGCGCGCCGCAAAAGCCCGCTTGCCCAATTTGCACACTGCTGAAATCGCCGATCACCGCCAGTCGCGTGGGCGGCGGGGTGATTTGGGCTTGCGCGTAGGTCGCGATGGTGATTGCGCAAAGAAATATGGATTTCATAGATTTATAGTTTAGACGCTGTTCCCCGACTTTGTAGCCCCTCGTTACGTATTGCGTACCCCCAATTCCGCAAGCTATAATTTGGATTTGATCGTCGGCTCCGTTTATGTCTAGTTTCGAACTTGCCCAAGTCAACATAGCACTGCCTCTCGCGCCGCCAGATTCCCCTCTTCTTGCCGATTTCATGAACGCGTTGGACTACGTGAACAGCCTGGCCGAAAAATCTTCGGGTTTTGTGTGGCGCTTGCAGTCTGACGAAGGTAATGCCACCGCTTTTCGCCCTTATGGCGACGACACCTTGATTAATTTATCGGTTTGGAAAGATGTTGCTTCGCTCACTGCGTTCGTCTACAAAAACCCAGAGCACGTTGTCTACATGAAGCGGCGTCGCGAGTGGTTTACCCATATGAAAGAGGCTTATATGGTGCTCTGGTGGGTGCCGAAAGGCCATCGCCCTACGCAAGCCGAAGCGGTGGCGCGTTTAGCTGTTTTGCGTGCGCGGGGTGTTAGCCCTGAAGCGTTTACGTTCAAGCAGGCGTTTGATGCGCCCGATGCAAAACAGCCGGGTCGTCCATTCGCGTTTGGGGATATTTGTCCTGCTTAATACGGTTAATACCTGCGGCGCAAAACACGCACTTATTGAACTTTATCTCCCGAAAAAAGCCGTTTACTTCACCGCGCCAAATTCGCGTAGCAAACCATCTTGCACTTGTGCGGGCGAGAGCGCTTTGCCCAAATTTGCCTGGGCGTAGGCGCGTGCAGCGGCGGCATCGTCGTTAAATTTAAGGTAAAGCCGAGTGAGTTGCTCCTCATTGCAAGCGGTAAGCTCAATGCGTTCATCAATCCGTCCAGCGCGAATCAGTGCATCGTCGAGTGCGCCTACGTGGTTCGTGGTCATGAATAGCACCGTGCCTTCTTGTGTGGCGACGCCATCAAGCGCATTTAAAAAACCGGAGAAAGAAAGTTTGACCTGCGTATGTGCGGCGTCACGCTGCCGAAAAAACGCATCCACATCTTCAATCAGTAAGAGCGAACGCAACGGCACGCTCGCCAACAACGTGTGGATTTTTTCATCGGTGACCACCGGCGAAGCAAGCGACAGGGTACACACGTTTAGATGCAATTCAGAAGCCAGTGCTGTTACGAGTGAAGTTTTACCGGTGCCAGGTGGCCCGTGCAACAAATAGCCGCGCCGCCAGGGGATACCGAGCTCAGCATAGCGCGCGCGGCGACTAAAAAAGCGCTGCAAATCGGCAAGGATGGATTCGCCTTGGCCCGCTTTTAACACCACTGAGGCGAGCGAACGCCGCGCACCGAGCCGCGCCCGCATCCAATCGCCACCATGAAAAGGGTTGGGCAAATACACTGAGAGTTGGTCCGCATCGCGCGCGGCGCGCGTGGCGATGGCTTCGTCGAGCAAGGTTTTTAAAAGCGAAACATCGCGTCCAAAGTGAGACAAACTCACCCGCTCGAACACACTTTGCGCCACCTGCACCTCGCGGCGCAGCCACAGGAGCTTGCCGTTGAGCGTGAAAATATGAAAACCTTCGCCCGGTGAGAGATACGCTTTCGGCGGCTGCCCAGCGCGCAAATCATCTTCCAGATTTTGGTATTGCGTCCCCCTGCGCACGCTCTTCGCAGTGAACTGGTTTACGCGCTTCATGGCCGGATGCGCGTCCATATATTCCACCAGCGCGGAGAACAAAAACTCATCGCGTGAATCCACGCTCATCGTGGTGATGAAAAACCGCTTCGCCCACCCGAGCACGAGGCCGGGTAAATCCTTTAGCCAATAGGCCAAGGCCGCAGCGGCAGCGAGCAGCGCCGCTTGGGTAAGCGCTTGGATTGACGTGAATTGTTCGAGCATGTCGGCTTTATACCTGCGGCGCAAAAACGGCGTTTTTCAGGAGATATATTCCTAAAAATGCCGTTTTTGCGCTGCAGGTAATGGCCAACGATTGAGCGCTATTCGCCACCACCACCGCAGCCACCACCACCATCACCGCCGCTGCTATCGCCGACACCACTATCGCCACTGCCCGATGATTCACCCAATCCGTCGGTGCTGCCATCCACCGTGGAACTGGAAAAATCACCACCGCAATAGGATGTGGAACCGCCGCCGTCGCCAGAGGCGTTGTGCACACCTTTGCAATCCGCCACATAGCGGAAGCCATTTTTTATGTTGAGCTTGGTATCAAGTGCAAACAGCAAAGGCAGACGCGATGGATTTTTCGGATTAATGTTTTCTTCCTTGCAGGCATACCACCAGCAGCGGCGCAGCCCCGCGTTGCCTGTGCCCACGCCACCGAGCACCACAGCAGGAGAGTGATGCAAAAAGCGGCCAAAGGCTTGGTCGCAAAATTGTTGGTAGTGTCGCGTGTACAAAATGAATGCGTGCCATAAATCATCAGCCACTTGCGAAGGCATCGATACCATTTGGTAGCCACTTTTGTGATAAGCCAAAAAAAATTGCCGTAAGCCTTGGGCTACAAGCTGGCAATCTTTCGTGGTTAAGTGCGGGTGCGTGAGCCGTAGCTTTTCAAACAAGCCCGGTGGCAGCGTGAAGGTGCGGATGTAAGTTTCGCGGCGCAAAGTTCGGTTGCGCACCCATAGTCGGTACGCAATCATGAGGGCAACCAACACCACAAACAGTGCTACAGGCACCATGCCACTACTTCCCTAAAAAACACCGTTACCCATATCGGGAAACATCCAAACCATCCATCGAAATCTCTGGTTTTGTTCCACTTACTAAATCTGCAATGACCTTGCCGCTGCCGGTGCTCATCGTCCAGCCGAGCGTGCCGTGGCCGGTGTTGGTGAAGAGATTTTTATAGCGCGTGCCACCCACAATCGGCGTGCCGTCCGGCGTCATCGGGCGCATGCCGGTCCAGGTGGTCATCTTGCTGAGATCGCCACCGCCAGGGAACACTTCTTGCAGCACATGCACAATCGTATCGACCCGTGATTCGCGCATGATCGCATCGTAGCCGCCCACTTCGGCAGTGCCTGCCACGCGTATGCGATCGCCTAGCCGCGTGAGCGCGACTTTATACGCATCGTCCATGATGGTGCTTTCAGGCGCGCGCGTCGCGTCCGCAATCGGCACCGTGAGCGAATAGCCTTTCACCGGATATACCGGCAAGCGAATACCAATCGTGCGCGCGAGCAGCGGTGAAAAGCTGCCGAGCGCGAGCACATAGGCATCTGCCGATTCCACACCCGTAGGCGTGGTGATGCTCTGCACTTTGTCGGCGTAGGCGTTGATGCGATCAATCGGCGTGTTGTATTTAAACTTCACGCCCCGCGCTTCGCACAGCGCGGCCAGGCGCTGCGTAAACAGAAAGCAATCGCCCGTTTCGTCGTTTGGCAAGAGCAGTGCCCCCGCAATATTTTTTACAGCCCCTGCAAGGCCCGGCTCATAGGCTAAGCAGCCTTTTGCATCGAGCACTTTGTAAGGCACGCCTGTTTCGTCCAGCACTTTGCAATCGAGCGGCACGTTTTTCATGGCTTTTTCGCTGCGGAAAAACTGCAACGTGCCGCGCTGGCGGTCTTCGTATTGAATGCCAGTATCCCTTCGCAGCGCAATGAAACATTCTCGAGCGAAATTGGCCAGTCGCTGCATGCGCTCTTTGTTGCGTGCGTAGGCGGCGGTGTTGCAATTGGCCAGCATCGCGAGCATCCAGCGCCACTGCGCGATGGAAAGTTTCGGATAAAACCGCAACGGGCCGTGCGGGTCGAGCATCCACCCCAGCGCTTTTTGCGGCACGCCAGGCGCAGCCCAGGGTGAAGAATAGCCAGGGGAAATTTCGCCCGCGTTGGCAAAGCTGGTTTCGAGCCCGGCTGCGGGCTGCCGATCAATCACGGTCACTTCATGTCCTGCCTGCGAGAGATACCATGCGCTTGTGACGCCGATAACCCCGCTTCCCAATACGATTACTTTCATTTTTTTGAAATATCACGTTGCAAGATAGCAGAAGAAGTTTACTGTGCTTGCCTACAATGCATACGATGAAGATCGTACAACTCGGTAGCACGACATTTGATGCCACTTGGCAACGCATGCGCGACTTTACCGATGCCCGCGCGCCGGATACCGTAGATGCACTCTGGATCACCGAGCACCCGCCGGTTTACACCCAAGGCATTGCCGGTAAGCCCGAGCACTTGCTGCGCAACCCGCGCAATATCCCAGTGCTCAACACAGACCGCGGCGGACAAATCACCTATCACGGGCCGGGCCAAGCGATTGTGTATTGCTTACTTGATCTGCGGCGCAAAACGTATGGCGTGCGTGAGCTGGTGCGTCGTATGGAAGCGAGCGTGGTCGGGTTGCTTGCCGAATATGGCGTAGAAGCAGCCGGGCGCGTGGATGCGCCTGGTGTGTACGTGGCGGCGCGTAAAATCGCCTCATTAGGCCTAAAAGTGCGCAAAGGCTGTACGTATCACGGCGTAGCATTAAATGTAGATATGGATTTGAGCCCGTTCCACGATACCAACCCGTGCGGCTTATTGGGCATGAAGATGACGCAATGTAGCGAACATGGAATAGGACTAAGCGCGCCCGAAATCGGTCTCGCGCTTGCGCACCAACTCAACGACACACTGAACCGACCATGATGATTACTCCGTTTTATGCAGCACTTTTCGGCATCGGGCTGATTTGGCTCTCCTTAAAGGTCATCAGCGTGCGGCGCAAAGATAAAGTTTCGCTCGGCGTGGCCGAAAACGAAAAGTTGGAGCGCCGCGTGCGCGCCCACGCTAACTACAGCGAGTTTGTACCGCTGGGTTTATTGCTCACTTATTTTGTAGAAGTGACGTGGAAGCTGCCTGCACTCACACACGCTATTGCAGTCACATTACTCATCGGGCGCGCTGCACATGCCTACGCATTTTTGGGTGAACGGATGTTTTTCAAATGGCGCACACGCGGCATGTTGCTCACATTTTTTAGTATCGCTGTGGCGAGCGCAGCGTTGCTCGTTCACTACGCAAAAAGTTTTTTTTGATGGAATAGAAAATATTTGATACGGTATTCGCCACCGTTTTTTTAGCGGAGCTGGGCGATAAAACGCAGCTCGCCATGATGACTTTTGCATCAGATGCAAAAGTGAGCAAGTGGGCAGTCTTTTTTGCAGCCAGTGCTGCGCTCAACTACGCTGCCGCGATGGGCACGCTCGCGGGCTTCGTGGTGATGAAATACGTGCCTGCGCCTATCGTGGATCGCATCGCAGCCCTTGGATTTATTGGAATCGGTTTATGGATGTTATTGAAAAAGTAACTGAGTTGGTAAAACCGGATAACGCTGCCGGCATCAAGCACCGCGACGGCAGCAAAGTCTCGCGCATCCCGGTGAAAGTGGTGCAAGCGCCGATGCTTAAAAAGCCGGAGTGGATTCGCGTGAAAGCGCCCACGGGCGAACACGCGCAACGGTTCACTGAAATCAAAAAGATTTTGCGTGAAAATAACCTGCACACCGTATGCGAAGAAGCGAGCTGCCCAAACATTGGTGAGTGCTTCGGCAAAGGCACGGCCACCTTCATGGTGATGGGCGATATTTGCACGCGGCGCTGCCCGTTTTGCGATGTCGGGCATGGTCGGCCCAACCCGCTCGATGCCAATGAGCCAATCAATTTAGCCAAAACGATTGCCGCGATGAAGTTGCGCTATGTGGTGATTACCAGCGTAGACCGTGATGATCTACGCGATGGCGGCGCGCAACATTTCGTAGATTGCATTCGGGCCGTGCGCGAGTATTCCCCAAGCACGCAAATTGAAGTGCTCGTGCCCGATTTCCGCGGGCGATTAGATCGGGCGCTCGGCATTTTGGAGCAAGCGCCACCAGATGTAATGAACCACAATTTAGAAACCGTGCCGCGTTTGTACAAACAAGCCCGCCCTGGCTCGGATTACAAACACTCGCTCGAATTATTGCGGCAATTTAAGCTGAAATTTCCGCATGTGCCCACCAAATCGGGCCTCATGGTGGGCTTGGGCGAAACCGATGAAGAGATTATCGAAGTGCTCAGCGATATGCGCAACATGGACGAGGGCGCGATTGATATGCTAACGATTGGGCAGTATCTGCAACCCTCAGCACAGCATCTACCGGTCACCCGCTACGTACACCCCGATACATTCAAAATGTTTGAAGAAAAAGCTTACACGCTCGGCTTCAAGCACGCGGCCGTCGGCGCGATGGTGCGCAGCTCATATCACGCGGATAAACAAGCGGATGGTTTGACTTCCCCTTAAATACCTGCGGCGCAGAATGGGTAAATTTTTTTGAGAATTCTTCTAAAAAATGCTCATTCTGCGCCGCAGGTATTTGTGCGTTCGCTAATATTTTTTCGTCTCGCCATGCGCCCAAGCGCGAAACTGCGCTGCAGGTATTTTTTGAGCAGCCAGCGCTTCGGCCAGCAATTTCGGTGGCTCATCGAGCGGCTCATCGGTCAAAATGAACGTGCCCCAATGCACGCCCATCGCTTCTTTCGCGCCGATATCTTGCATGATTTGCACGGCCTCTTCGGGGTTAATGTGTTGTGCTTTCATAAACCAGCGGGGTGCGTATGCGCCGATGGGGATCGCGGCGAAATCTACGCCACCAAACTTCGCACCGATATCTTTGAAATCTTGGCTGTAGCCGGTGTCGCCGCTGTAGAAAAATTTCCAACCACGGTCTTCGATCACGAAGCCGCCCCAGAGCGAACGGTTAGTATCGGTCAAGCTGCGTTTGCTCCAATGCTGCGCCGGTACGAAATGAATTTTTACGCCTTGATGCTCTAGCGCGTCCCACCAATCAAGCTCGCGTACGTTGCTGATGCCTTCGTTTTCAAACCACGCTTTTAGCCCTAGCGGCACCACGAACAACGGCGCACCTCCTACCTGTGCGTTCAAATCCTTCACGCTTTGCTTATCGAGGTGATCGTAATGGTTGTGCGAAATGAGCACAACATCCACGCGCGGTAATTGCGCAGCCTGAATCGCCAACGGAATCAGCCGCTTCGGCCCAGCGAATTGCACCGGCGATGCCCGCCCGCTGAATATCGGATCGGTCACAATATTCAGCCCATTGGTTTGCACAAGTACCGCTGCATGCCCAAGCCAAGTAATGCTGCGAGCGCTGCGGTTGCTTTGCAAAAAAGCGAGGTCTGGCGTTACCGATGCGATCACCGATTCCCAGCCAGCTGCAGGCACTTTGACGCCGCCGCCCTGCCATCGCTCATACTGCCATTTCCAAAAACTGCCGCTTGCTGCATGCGGGTAATTGTTCTTAAACCCTTCCGGCGTGTGATGTTTTTTCGCAGAGTTGTATTGCGCGTTGGTCGAGCTCACGTTAATGCATCCATTGAGTAGTATTGTGCTTAGCCCACGCGCCGCGATGCGCAAGAAAAACGATACTTTTTTAGGGAGATAATGTTTGAAAAGTGCCATATTTGCGCCGCAGGTATTAAAGGTTTCGTGCTCTATGGCATAGTGTATTGCCTCCACTCATTTCCTCCGCGCGCCTATGTACACACTGCACTCCTTCTGCCAATCGGGCAATGCCTTCAAAGTAGCGTTCATGTTGAACGCGCTCAACGTACCGTGGGAGGCAAAGTTCGTAGACTTTATGAATGGCGTAACCCGCACAGGTGAGTGGCGCGAAGGCTTAAACGAAATGGGCGAAGTGCCCGTGCTCAATGATGGCGAAATAAGGCTCACGCAATCGGGCGTGATCCTCACTTACTTAGCCGAAAAGCACGGTCAATTCGGTGGGCGCGATGCGGCAGAAAAGCGCGAAGTGCTGCGCTGGATTTTGTTTGATAACCA
>JANMDS010000556.1:0-25467 GCA_031376405.1 Betaproteobacteria bacterium | reverse complement strand
AGTCGCGCGACCGCTCGAATTTGCACTGCGGGTACTCCACATATTTCGGTCATCGCTTCGGGCGAAAAACGCTTAACGTTCGCTTTCAGCGCCGCGTAGTTTTCAGTGCGCTCGTTGATGAACGTTTGATCGACTAAATCTTCTTCCACAATTACGTGCAACAGGGCGTTTAGGAGCGCCACGTCGGTATCAGCCTTAAACTGCAGCACATGTGTGGCCAACCGCGCCATATCCGTTCGGCGCGGATCGGCGATGATGAGTTTTGCGCCCCGCTTCACTGCGTTTTTAATGAACGATGCCGCAACGGGGTGATTCGAAGTCGGGTTCGCGCCGATGAGGAAAATCACCTCCGCAAACTGCACATCGCGCACCGGGTTGCTCACCGCACCAGAGCCAATACCTTCGAGCAAGGCGGCAACGGACGATGCATGGCACAGTCGCGTGCAGTGGTCTACATTGTTCGAGCCAAAGCCTACACGCACGAGTTTTTGAAAGAGATACGCCTCTTCATTGCTGCCCTTCGCAGAGCCAAAGCCTGCAAGGGCTTTCGCGCCAGTCGCTTGCTTGATTTTCCGCAAACCATTCGCTGCGAAATTAAGAGCGTCGTCCCAGGTTGCTTCCCGAAAATGTTCCCGCCAGTTTTCAGGCACGGTGGAAAATTGAGCCTGCTTGGGTTTAATCCGAATAAGCGGTTTTGTTAGGCGTGCAGCATTGTGAACGTAATCAAATCCGTAGCGCCCCTTCACGCACAGTCGCCCCGCATTCGCCGGGCCGTCCCGTCCGCTAACGTGGGTGATTTTGTTGTTGGTTACGTGAAAATCGAGCTGGCAACCTACGCCGCAGTAGGGGCAAACGGAAGGGATTATTTTCTTCCCTCCCCCTGGGGGGGAGGGACTGAGGGAGAGGGCATGTGCGTTGCGCACCGACTCCGCGCCCGCGACGACCCTCTCCCGCCCTTCGGGCACCCTCTCCCCCGAAGCGAGGGGAATCTTATTGGACAACGCCCCCGTCGGGCACGCTTGCACACATTCGCCACAACCCACGCACGTTGATGCGCCCATCGCATCCGCTTGGTCGAACACAATCGTAGCGCTCGCACCCCGCCACGCCATACCGATCACGTCGTTCACTTGCGCATCTCGGCACGCGCGCACGCAGCGGGTGCATTGGATGCACGCATCTAAGTTCACCGCCATCGCGGGGTGGGAAAAATCAGGCGCGATCTGAGAACGTGCGGGGTAACGCGAACCGCTCAAGCCGAGCGCCTTCGCCCAATCGCGCAATTCATTTTTCTCGGAATAATCCGCTGCTGCACCCGCATCGGCTAACAACAATTCCAATACGCCTTTTTGCGCGGATACCGCTCGCGAAGAATCAGTTTCCACTTTCATATCCGCAGTGGGCGCGCGGCAACACGAAGGCGCCAACACCCGTTCGCCCGCGACTTCCACCATGCACGCGCGGCAATTGCCTTCGGGGGCGAGGCCTTCTTTGAAGCACAAATGTGGAATGGCGATGCCTTCGCGCTTGGCCACTTGCAATATCGTCTCGCCACGCAACGCCTGAGTAGGTTTGCCGTTGAGCATGAACGTGATGGTTTCGTTGTTCATTTCTGCTCAAAACCTGCGGCGCAAAAAGAGCTATTTTTCAAACTTATCTCCCGAAAATTCATGCGGAAAATACTTCATCGCGGTGAGCAACGGATTGGGTGCGGCCTGCCCGAGCCCACAGATGGACGCGTCCATCATCGTTTGCGAAAGTTCCTTTAGCAACGCTTCGTCCCACTTCGGTTGCGCCATCAATTGCGCTGCTTTTGCAGTGCCCGCCCGACACGGCGTGCACTGCCCGCAGCTCTCGTGCTCAAAAAATCGCATCATGTTTAATGCAGCCGCTTTGGCGGTATCGTGTTCGGACAATACGATTACCGCTGCCGAGCCGATGAAGCAGCCGTAGGGCTGCAGCGTATCGAAATCAAGCGGCACATGTGCGAGCGACGCGGGCAAAATGCCGCCCGACGCGCCGCCAGGCAAATAACCGTAAAGCGTGTGCCCCTCCACCATACCACCGCAAAATTCATCAATCAGCTCGCGCGCGCTTATGCCCGCTGGCGCAAGTTTTACGCCGGGGTTTTTCACCCGCCCGCTCACGCTAAACGAGCGCAAGCCTGAGCGCCCGTTGCGCCCGTAGCTATTCCACCACGCAGCGCCCTTGCTCACTATTTCGGGAATCCAGTACAGCGTCTCCACGTTGTGCGCCAGCGTAGGCCGGCCAAACACGCCCGATTCTGCAATGTAAGGCGGGCGTAGACGGGGAATGCCCCGCTTCCCTTCGATGGATTCGATGAGCGCGCTTTCTTCGCCACAAATGTACGCGCCTGCACCACGACGAAGCTCGATATTGGGTTGAAACTTCCACAGCGTCGTGGTTAGACCCGAGGGCGCCGGAGACTTTGCCCCCTCTCCCTCTGGGAGAGGGTTGGGGTGAGGGAACGCGCGATCATCAACGGTCGAAGGTATTACATCAGTCAATCCCTCACCCCTGCCCCTCTCCCAGAGGGAGAGGGGTTCCAAGCCAGACGCGCGAGACAAATACTCCCCAATCAACACCAACTGCGCTGTCATCTGCCCGCGCAAATCATGGTACTCATCGCGCAGGTAAACATACACATCCTGCGCCTCCACCGCCCACGCTGCAATCAATACCCCTTCCCAAAATTGCCACGGGTTTGTTTCTAAATAGAAGCGATCTTTAAACGTACCCGGCTCACCTTCATCCGCATTCACCACCAGCGCACGCTTGCCCGCAAAGCCGCGCACAATCTTCCATTTTCGCCCAGCTGGAAAGCCCGCACCGCCCAAGCCACGTAGGTTCGCTTCGTCTAGCACTGCCAGCACAGCTTCAAGCGAAAGCCCACCCGCAATGCACTGCTCAAAAAGCGGAAATTTCGGGAGATAATCTTCAGAAATAGCTGTTTTTACGCCGCAGGTATTTGTCTCCAATTCCTCCTTCTTCCCATGGGAGAGGGCTGGGGTTAGGGAACAACGGCTAAGCCTATCAAACACACGCTCCGCATCGGCCCTGCCAAGCTGCTGTTGATTCACCACCGCCATCGGCGCATGGTCACATTGACCCACGCACGGCGCGTAAACAATGCGCGTATCCGTCGGGCAAAAATTCGAAAGTTCATCGTGCAACGCACGCGCACCCGCCATCGCGCAAGACAAGCCCTCACACACCCGAACCGTATTTTTCGGCGGCGGCGTTTCGCCATCCCGCACCACATCAAAGTGGTGATAAAACGTAGCCACTTCAAACACCTCAACTTGCGAAAGCTTAAGCGCCTCGGCGAGCGCCGCGATGTGGTCGGCACTAATGTGACCAAATGCGTCTTGAATTCGATGGAGGTATTCAATGAGGTATTGCTTATCGCGCAGCGCGTCGACGGGCAGCGTTCCAATCTCAACAAGGGCTATAGGCGTAGCTCGGCGGCTCCCCGACTGGGGTCTTGCCTTGTGGATTGAAGCGACTGCAACCGTCATATTTTCCATTGTGCGATTTTAGCGGGCGCACATTGGAAAGGAGAAAAAAATCCTCTCCTAGTAAATCGTGCATGCGTGCGCTACGCGGTCTAGAAGATTACCAACCGGAACACCGCGTACCTCTTGGCAGCTTCCGCTGCAACTCGGGAAGGTTTTGGCGGAAAAAGACTTTCTCACGCCTTAGGTGTTTTTGAGATCAGCGACTAAATGTTACGGTAACGTTAACTATTGATTGAATGTTTAGCAACGATAACTGGCGAGGGCACTCTGCGCCCCTGTCTAAATTAGTCCCACGGTTTGAACGGTGCAAGCCCGATCACGCTTCCATTTTTGCCGTCTAGTATTACCGTAATATCTTGTGCCATAGCCTTTAACCCCTGGAACTTGACGCGGTTCTCGTCCAGATTGTTCTTTGCCAGCCATCGGTCGATCGCGAGCTCTTCTCCAGGGTTGAATTGCTTTAACTGCGAAATTGACGCGGCCTCCTTGATCAATTCTGCAGCCATTGACTCAATCGGCGCATGGTATTCAACGAAATGTCCATAGTCCACCCCCCCTAAAGCGTACTCAAGCACGCGTGACTTCTCTTTTTGACTTTCAGGTGGTTTGATGCCCACCCATTTAAGGGAAAGTGGGTAGGGCGTACTGGGATTGCGAATTTCTTGTGGTATGTCAGGCAGGGTAACCAAATCGAAGCGGTGACCGAGCGCCGCGATGTAGAGCGGTCGCGCGTTCCAAAGTGTCCACGTGCCGTAACTAAGGGCAGCAAGCTGGATAACTACGATCACACTCAAATCGAATCGCAGGCTTCGTTTCATGCGGTCAAAAACGACGCAGGTTAGTAAAGGGCCGAGCACCACATCAACTGCAACGAGCAACGCAAACACGCCGGAAGCCCCCGTGGCACGAAAGAGCAAAGGCGTGTAAACAATAGCCCACATCAAGATAAACACTAAGGCGACTACGGCAATGGAGACGCAGAAATGTAATCCACCCGCGTGAAATTTTTCGCGAATTAGTTCTGAGCGCATAGGGAATTCAAAATAAACCGTTAACTCGGAGGAGGTCAATCCCCATTAGTTTTAGTCCAAACAACCAAAATGTTGTGTGAGAGGGGCTGCAGCCAATTGGCCGAAGAAGCAAAAAACTCGATAGCAGCTTTAGTGATCCACGTGCGACGGCAAGGCCCGCTTGCACGTTATTCACCTCGGGCGAGACCAGAGCCACTCAAGCGGATAAGCGATCGAACCAAAACAAAAGGGCCACAAAGCCCCTTGTTCGCCTCAAAATTTTAAACGCGGCAAGACTGCGGCAGGTATTTCAACGTAGCTGCTGCAGTTATCGTACCAGACACGCGCGTAACACCTGGCATAAGTACGGTACCCCCTGGCACCGCTGTGATCCCGCAAAGGAAAGACACCGTTTTGTCGACCGAAACCGCAGGGGCGAGCCCTAGTGTCAATCCGGTGATCGCAGCGTTTGCCTTGTTGCCATACGTAATAACCACCGTGCCCGTTACGATGTCCATTCCACTCACATAGTTACCCTTGGTATCGGTAGCTACAGTAGTCATGCCC
The DNA here is from genome assembly GCA_031376405.1 of Betaproteobacteria bacterium. Lineage (GTDB taxonomy): Bacteria > Pseudomonadota > Gammaproteobacteria > Burkholderiales > Casimicrobiaceae > JANMDS01. Next base: position 20,351 of record JANMDS010000556.1, on the reverse strand, counting down.
GCCGCCACACGAGTCACGGGAGCCGTGCCAGTTGCGGCGAAAGACTCCGTGATACCAATCTTGGCACCGGCTGCGAGCGACAATGCTTCTGAAGCTTGCGTACGGATCGTGTAATCTTGATACGCTGGGATCGCGATCGCTGCCAAGATGCCGATAATCGCTACAACGATCATCAACTCGATTAATGTGAAACCCCGTTGAGCCCGTGCCACTAATTTTTTGCACATTTTGAAACTCCATATTATGTAAGGCGAGAAAAAAACAGAAAATTGAAAATGGAAAACAACTCAATCATCAGAACATTTTGGTGTGCTTTCTGCTCTGACGATTCCGTTGGCCTCCTGATGAGTAATCTATAGCGAACATCGTGCCAGCTCATGCAAGTGGCGTAGTCGGTTAATTGAAGGGCTTAACCAGCCTGCGAACGACAATTTTTGTCACCCTAGCCGTGTCCGGAGACGCAGAAATGGGCAGTCTCACAGTGTTTTGCATATCATTTAGACGTATTTCCGCCCAAATCCTCGCCTGGTTTTTTCAATTGCGCGTTCACAGAGAATTGCGAGCGTTACGGTGATTCATTGTCGAGGCGATTGCGCAGAATCACATATTGACTAGTATCGAAATACAAAACAAAAAAGGGGGCTTGTGCCCCCTTTTTGTTTAAGAAAAGTTTAAACGCGGCAAGACTGTGGCAGATATTTCAATGTGGCCGCTGCGGTTATCGTACCAGACACACGCGTCACACCTGGCATAAGCGCGGTGCCGCCTGGCACTGCTGTAATTCCACAAAGGAAAGACACCGTATTGTCAACCGAAACTGCAGGGGCGAGACCAAGTGTTAAACCGCTGATCGCAGTGTTTGCCTTATTGCCATACGTAACTACTACCGTACCCGTCACGATGTCCATCCCGCTAACAAAGTTACCCTTTGTATCGGTAGCTGCGGCAGTCATGCCCGCCGCCACACGAGTCACAGGAGCCGTGCCAGTTGCGGCGAAAGACTCTTGAATACCTACCTTAGCGCCCGCTGCGAGAGACAGTGCTTCTGAAGCTTGCGTACGGATCGTGTAATCCTGATAAGCTGGAATCGCAATCGCTGCCAAGATGCCGATAATCGCTACAACGATCATCAACTCAATTAATGTGAAACCCCGTTGAGCCCGTGCCACTAAATTCTTACCCATTTTGAAACTCCTTAGTATGTAAATCTTGAAAAGAAAAGAAAACTACGTTTTGTAAAACTGAATCCGTTTCTCGCGGTTTGGCGCTTTTTCGATTGAAGCGCCTTCCGGACGAGTACCTTATAGCGAAGGGCGTGCCAGGGCATGCAAAACGAGTAAACGGCGGTTTTTTGGCGTTAAATGGTATGACAATGACAATTTTCGTCACCTTGTGTCCATTTGGTGACGCGCAAATTGTCGGTTTTTGTGGTTTGCGAGCAGGATGCACTGCTTTGGCGCGTTAGACTATCGGCGAAATCGGGCGTTTTTGGGTAGATAACTTCAGAAATGCCCGCTTTTTACGCCGCAGGTATCCGCTGGTTTCTCGCGTGAGGGATCAACAGGCGTGCTTTCGAGCGTACGAAGCGCTTTCGGTACGCTTTGCCCTAGAGGATTCCGGTTGGGCTTGCAAAATCTGCACTTTATCGAAATGCGCTGTTGCTAACGCTGGATCGTCGCCCGAGCAATCGCCGAGCGCATCGGGCCATCTTCGAGCAAGGTAGCCCGCAAGGTTAAGCTTAACTGTGGGTGCTGCGCTTGCGCTACGCCTATGAGCGCGGGCAAGTCTTCCACCGTGTGTTTTCCGGGGGCAAAAAATATGGGCACTACTTCAATCTCGCTTGCGCCTTGCCCTACGAGCGCTTGCACGCCGGTGGCGAAATCGGGTGTGCAAAGCTCTAGGTAGCAAAGCGCTACTAGGCGCTCGGGTGCCAAGCGCTTGATTTCATCGCGCAAGGTTTCAAATTCGCGTGCCCAGGCGGGGTTGCGCGAACCGTGGGCGAAGAGGAGGAGGCCGCGCATTAGATTTTTGCGCGTTCTAAAGTAAATACCTGCGGCGCAAATTGCGGCGTTTTCACCATTTATCTCCTGAAATTTAGGCTCTTTGCTCCAGCGCGAACACCGCTGGCAAGCGCTTGCCCTCCAAAAACTCTAAAAACGCACCGCCCGCCGTGGAGATGTAGCTCACTTGATCGGCGATGCCGAATTGGTTGATCGCGGCAATGGTGTCTCCCCCGCCCGCAATGGAAAAGCCAGACGAATCGGCGATGGCTTTAGCCAATACTTTTGTGCCATTGGCGAAGGCGGGGAATTCGAACACGCCTACTGGGCCGTTCCACACAATCGTGCCGGCGGATTTAAGCTTGGCGGAGACCACGGCGGCGGTGTGCGGGCCGATATCTAAGATCATATCGTCGTCGGCGACTTCAGCGATTTGCTTTACGCTCGCGCTGGCATCCGCTGCGAACGCTTTTGCTGTGACCACATCGGTGGGCAGGGGCACTTCCGCGCCACGGGCTTTCATTTTTGCGAGCACGTTTTTCGCAGCATCCAACAACTCGCGTTCAGCGAGAGATTTGCCGATTTTTTTGCCGTCGGCGAGCAAAAATGTATTGGCAATGCCGCCGCCTACGATGAGCCCGTCCACCTTATCGGCCAGCGCGTCGAGGATCGTGAGCTTGGTTGAAACCTTGCTGCCCGCCACAATCGCAATGAGCGGGCGCTTGGGATTGGTGAGCGCATTACCTAGCGCGGTGAGCTCTGCCGCCAAAAGCGGGCCTGCACAAGCAATCGGTGCGAAGCGGGCGATGCCTTCGGTGGTGGCTTCGGCGCGGTGGGCGGTGCCGAACGCGTCGTTTACGTACACATCACACAGCGAGGCCATTTTTTCCGCAAGCGCGAGGTCGTTTGTTTTCTCGCCAACGTTGCATCTGCAATTCTCCAACACCACCACTTCTCCTGGCTGCACCGCAAAGCCGCCCTCCACCCAATTGCGGATTAACCGCACGGGCTGGCCCAGTAAATCCGCGAGCCGCCAAGCAATGGGCGCGAGCGAATCTTCGGGTTTGAACTCACCCTCGGTGGGCCGCCCCAAGTGTGAAGTGACCATCACCCGCGCGCCCGCTTTGGCTGCATGCAAGATGCCTGGCATGCTCGCCCGAATACGCGTGTCGTCGGAAATATTGCCCGCGTCATCTTGCGGCACATTTAAGTCCGCACGAATAAATACGCGCTTGCCTTTGAGATCGAGTTCGGAGAGTTGTTTGAATTTCATGGCGCTTTCGCAAATGCGTTTCAACTGCAAAGCTAGATTATGGCGTGTTGGCGGGCTTTTCAGTGTGGACAGGCGTTCCCTCAAAAAGACACTTTTTCAAGGAGATAATTGCCGAAAAGTGCCATTTTTGCGCCGCAGGTTTCAAACAAGCGAGCCCCTCTCCCTGGGGGAGAGGATGCCGAAGGCGGGTGAGGGTGTTGGCGATGCAAGTAGCTTGGTGGTCGCACCAGGCTAAGCGGTAGTCGTGGCTACTCATTCCCGCAAACAGCCCTCCGCAACCCTCCCTTGTAGGGCGCGATTGGGCCTGCAAGCCCAATCCGTTCACACGGCACAATGCTTCGCATAGCGAAACCCCGCGTTCACCACCCAGGGAGAGGGGGCTTAAGTGAACTACAAAAATTTCGCCATCAACACCACATCTTCGGTTGCACCATCAATTTTCCGCGCGCCGATTTTTCGCCCTTCGTGCGCGAAGCCAACTTTTTCATACAAGCCAATCGCTCGCACATTGCTGCCCCACACGGTGAGCTCCACGCGTTCGATACCAAGTGTAGATTTGCGAACAGATTCGAGCGTTTGGGTTATCAGCCGCTTGCCCAAGCCCCGCCCACGATAGCCTTCGATGATGCCCATGCCGAGCGTGCCGCAATGCTTGGAAATCTCTTGCTCTGCCCGCCGCACATCACACCAGCCGACCACGCGCTCGCCTTCGAGGGCTTGCATCATGATGCCGTTTTCGCCCATCATAGTTTTGAAATATGCCTCGCTTGATTCGTAAGGCGGCGCTTGCAAAAAGATAAGATATTTGCGCTCGCGGGCGACGGCGTCGAGTGCGTGCCATTGCGAGAGGAAGCGCGCGGGCGCGAGGGATTCAATGCGGATTTCGTTCATACAACGCATCATACCTGCGGCGCAAAACGGGCACTTTTTACAAATTATCTCCCAAAATTGTGTGCTTTTTTTCTTCGCGTTCTCTCGCTAGACGCTCTTGCACGTTCCAACCTAAGATCATCATTTCTTCGGCCCACATCAAACGCTCGGTCGGTGTCATGGCGAGGCCACGTTTTAGCGAGTCATCGTCGAAGTTGAAAATGCGATTGTCGGCGGTTTCTTGATCGGGGTTCATACTGATTTCAATTTCTTTAGCGCGGCCACGTCGGATAGATCGACAGGTCGTCCCACTGCGCTTTTCATTTGGATCAAATCGTCAATGCTGGCTACACACACCTTTTCGCCGAAGATAGGAAGCGAGACGGCCTGCGCTACGATTTGCTGTACAGGGATCGGCGTTACGAGCAACACATCCAGTGTCATCGCATTTTTTTTCGGATGATGAATTGCGAACACTCTAAGATTCCGGTTTGCAATCCAGTCTGCGCGTTTGTTCGAATCGAGCAACGTATCAAACGGTAACGGCAAAACCGGAACCCAACCTGCCTGCTTAAAATGCAAGACGAATCGCGCCAAGTTTTCATCATCAAGCGCGAGCACAATATCAATATCCGCCGTGCTGCGCAGGTGTCCGGCAACGTAACCGCAAGACCGCCCACGAGCCCGTAACGTACGTTAGCGGCTTGCAATTCACGGAATACTTCTGCGAGCATTTCTTTAGTTACTTCGCGTTGAAAAGCGCCACCGTTGTATCCAACATCCGGTTCGAAAAGCCCCACTCATTGTCGTACCACGCGCACACTTTCACCAAACGTCCCGATACTTTCGTACACGTCGCATCGAAAATCGAAGAGTGCGAATCGTGGTTGAAATCGCTCGATACCAGCGGGCCATCGCTGTAGGCGAGAACGCCTTTCATCGCGTGGTGCGACGCAGAGGATTTCATAATGGCATTCACTTCTTCTACCGTCGTATCGCGTGCGGCCAAGAACGATAAATCTACGAACGAAACATTGATGGTCGGTACGCGCACGGAGAAACCATCTAACTTGCCGTTTAGCTCTGGCAACACCAAGCCCACGGCCGCAGCCGCGCCGGTTTTGGTCGGGATCATGTTGTGGGCAGCAGCCCGCGCGCGGCGCAGATCTTTGTGGAACACGTCCGTCAACACTTGATCGTTGGTGTAGCTGTGGATGGTGTTCATCAAGCCATTCACAATGCCGATTTTTTCGTGGAGCACTTTCGCCATCGGCGCCAAGCAGTTCGTTGTGCAGCTCGCGTTGGAAATCACCGTGTCGCTCGCTTTCAACACGCCGTGGTTCACGCCAAACACCACCGTTGCGTCCACATCTTTTTCGCCCGGCGCGGAGATGATCACTTTTTTCGCGCCGCCCGCAATGTGTGCGCTGGCCTTGGCTTTGCTCGTGAAAATGCCGGTGCACTCGAGCACCACATCTACGCCACACTCTTTCCACGCGATTTGCGCCGGATCGCGTTGCGCGAATACGCGAATTTTGTCGCCTTCGATTTTGAGGAAATCGCCCTCGACCGCTACCGATTTCGCGAACTTGCCGTGTGCAGTGTCGTAGCGCGTTAAGTGCGCGTTCGTCTCCGGATCGCCCAGATCGTTGAGCGCCACGATTTCAATATCAGTCCGACCAGACTCATAGAGTGCGCGCAGAATATTGCGCCCGATACGGCCGTAGCCGTTGATACCTACTTTGATTGGGGTGTTGGAAGTTGAGGACATTTTTTTCCTTTGACTAAAAAATTGGAAATACGTGCGCGGCATTCAAACGCACGCGGTTGAACTAAGAATTACCGATATTGATCCAACCAGTTCTCGACGCACAATCCTGGCACGCGAGAGAACTCACGAACGTTGTTGGTCACGATGATGGATTGATGCGCAAGCGCACTCGCCGCAATCATCATATCCTCCGTTGAGATCGGTTGGGTTTTCAGCGCGAGCCGAATATTTGCGAACGCGCGTGCACTAGAGTGATCCCAATCCACGATGCGAATGCGCGCCAGAAATTGCTCAAGCTTCAATGTGTTGGCAGATTTTTTCATCGAATTCACAACACCATACTCCAACTCCGCTACAACGACGGTGCTCACATAAAGCTGATGCGCTTCGCGCTCGAACTTTGCAATCAGCGGGTCGGACATTCGCCGCATCACATAGATGCAGATATTGGTATCAAGAAAAATCAATCGAGCGATTCCCGCTCGATTGGCATGTTTGTTTCACGCACCGCCATGAAATCATCTGACACAGGTGGCAACTTTGCAAACTCAGCCCACGACATTTTCGGCTTAAAAATAGGCGTAATGATGAGCCGCGCGCCATCGCGCTCGATCTGCACCTCATCGGCGTCGAACTCTAAGGCTTTCGGAATACGAATCGCTCGGTTGGCACCGTTTTTAAACACACTGGCGGTAATCATTTTGTCCTCCGACAATTGCGTAGCATATGCGAGCATATGTTAACACGAAACGCGGGGTTTAGGCACAAAAAAGCCCGCATGCGCGGGCTTTTTCTTTAAGCTAAAAACGATTAGCTACGTGGGTCGATGCCCAACGATTTAACCGTATCGATATTGATGTACGGGTCAACTGGCAAGCTCTTCGACGATTGGTACGCATTCACAGCGCGCATCGTGATATCACGCACTTTTCCGTCAATCGCGCCTGGATCAAAGCCTGCTTTTTTGAGCGCAGTTTGGATCTCGCGGATCTTGGCGGTTGTAGCGTTGGTTTCGCAAAGAATCGAGCGCCACTCGTAACGCGCATCCGATACTTTCACTTCACGCGAAACTTGACCGAACTGAGCAGGTGTATCGCTCTCTTCGATCTTCGCTTCTTGCGCGAGCTTCTGTACCTTAACCGTGCGGTATTCAGCAGGGATGTCCACTTTGCGGGTTGAGGCAGGCGTGTCGATGACTTGACGCGTAACCGTGCGGTATTCAGAAGGCACAGCTACCGTGCGGGTCGATGCTGGCGTGTCGATTACTTGACGCGTTACAGTGCGGAACTCAGCAGGAATTGCTACAGCCGTATCGGTACCTTTGGTTTCGAGCACTTGACGCGTTACCGTCTTGAACTCAGCAGGCACTACCACCGCACGAGTAGAAGCTGGAGTATCAATCACTTGACGTGTCACCGTTTTGAATTCAGCAGGAACGGTAATCGTGCGATTTGAACCTGCAACATCAACAACTTGACGCGTAACGGTACGGAACTCGGCAGGAACGGTGATCGTGCGGGTCGAAGCAGGCACATCAACCACTTGACGGGTTACGGTGCGGAACTCAGCCGGAACTGGCTGCTCGGTGAACGAGGAGGCCGTATCAACAACTTGACGGGTCACCGTGCGGAACTCAGCAGGTATGGCCACTTCCACGGTGCGCGCTGGCGTGTCTACTACTTGGCGAGTTACCGTGCGATATTCGGCAGCGATATCTTCTACGCGTTGCGAAGCAGGCGTATCGATAATTTGCCGCGAAACGTTGCGGAATTCAGCAGCGATAGGAATATCGCGGCGCTGGGCTTCTTTATCAATCACGCGCTTGGCAACCGTTGTGAACTCAGCAGGAATATCTTCCTCGCGCTGCGATGCAGGCGTATCGATCACTTGCTTCTTCACCGTGCGGTATTCAGCGGGGATTTTGATTTCACGCGTCGATGCAGCAGCATCCACCACTTGACGGGAAACCGTGCTGAATTGCGCAGCAATCGGAATCTCGCGGGTCATTGCGCCTTGATCAATCACTTGCTTTGACACCGTGCGGAACTCAGCTGGGGTCGTAACAGTACGGGTGTAGCCCACGATGTAGCTGCCTGAGGCACCAGCGTCTGCCGTGCGGGTTGCACCAGCTGAAGCTGCGACACCGGCTGCACCACCAGTGCCAGCGCTGGCGAAGGAGCCCGCCGATCCGGCGCGGCCACCTGCGCCTACTGCGGTTGTTGCCATTGCACCACCGGCAGCGCCAGCACCAGAACCTGGCAATGCGTAGATAGGGGTGAGCGTATTGCCGGCTGCATCGGTAAGGATGGTGCCTTCAGCGTTAAGCTTGTAGCCTTGGGCCAAGAGCGCGCCCATGTCCACTGCGCGGCGGGTAACCGTACCGGAAGCACCAGCAACAGGAACGCTGCGCTGCGTAGCAGGCTTGTCAACAACCTGCTTGGTTACGGTTGTGTACTCTGCTGGGATTTCGATCGTACGGGTCGAAGCGGGCGACTTCAATACGCGCTTGGTAATCGTGCGATATTGGGCAGGGATTTCAACCAAGCACATCAGGTTGTCTTCGGAATCGCCGTAGGTCGTTACACCACCACTTAACGTACCGCCCGCTACACCGGAAGCAGAACCCGCTGCGCCGGAAGTTGTGCTCAATGCGCCACTCGTCGCTGCGCCTACGCGTGCGCCGCCAGCCAAGGCCAGCTCAGCAGGCGATTTGCCGCGTACTTTGCCGCCGGTTGCTTTTGCTGCGTTGTAATCGGCAACGGTTGCAACTTCTTTCGCTTGGGCCAACCATGCGCTACCACGCTTCCACTCAGTGGCTGCGGCTTGAACCAAGATTTGCTCGGTTGCATCTTCGTACACAGCAGGAACCGCCTCAACGCGTGAACCAGCTGGGCGCACCAACACTTGCTCAGCAACCGTTTTGTACGTAGCGGGCAACACCTCAATGTTGCTGCCTGCAGCGCGCAACTCTACAGTTTCGGTAAAGGTGCGATACGGGATCTGAATAGCTTCCATGCGCGTGGAGGCAGGGCGCACCTCAACTTGCTCGGTTACGGTACGGAACGTAGCGGGGATGACTTCAATGCGCGACGTTGCAGGCGCAGCCAACACTTGCTCGGTGACTGTTTTGTACGTTGCTGGAACGACTTCCAAACGCGACGATGCTGGGCGAACTTCTACTTGCTCTTCAACGGTTTTGTACGTTGCTGCGGTAGGGATAACGCGCTTCGCTGCGGCGCGCACTTGAATCTGCTCGGTTTGCTCTTTGAACGTTGCGGGGATGATTTCCGTACGCTTCGAAGCAGGCTTCACTTCAACAGTTTCGTCAACGGATTTGTACGTTGCAGGAATGTCGATGTAACGCTTCGTGGCGGGCTTAACAAGCACTTGCTCAGAAACGGTTTTGTATGTAGCAGGCACAACATCAATGCGCGATGTGGCGGGCTTCACTTCAACTTGTTCGGTAACGGTTTTGAACGTGGCAGCAACCGGCACTTTGGTTGAAGACGCAGCGCGCACTTCTACTTGCTCAGTAACGGTTTTGAACGTGGCAGGAACTGACTCAGTGCGGGTCGTAGCCGGTTTTACTTCAACTTGCTCAGTCACCGTTTTGAATGTGGCAGGCACGGACTCGCTACGGGTCGACGCTGGGCGCACTTCAACTTGCTCTGATACGGTTTTGAACGTAGCAGGCACGATCTCTTGGCGCGTTGTAGCGGGGCGCACTTCAACTTGCTCGGTTACGGTTTTAAACGTAGCGGCGGCCGATTCGTTACGCGATGAGGCAGCCCGCACTTCAACTTGCTCGGAAACAGTTTTGAACGTAGCAGGCACGATCTCCGTGCGCGTCGAGGCGGCACGAATTTCAACTTGCTCGGTTACGGTTTTAAACGTTGCAGGCACCGCTTCCAGGCGGGTAGACGCTGGACGCACGAGTTCTTGCTCTTCAACCGTCTCAAAACGAGGGGGGATAACGCGCTGGGCCTTGCCTGCAGCCACACGCACCACTTGCTCCGTTTTGGTCTCGAAGCGCGCAGGCACGAGTACGCGTGCATAGCATTCGCCAGCTTTAGCCGGCGGGGCATCGTCTTGCGCAGTTTGCGCAACGCCGAAGTTGCTCGCCGCAAGGGCAAGCGCCAAGGCGCTAAGTTTTAAAGTGTGGTCTTTTTTCATGGCTCAGTTATATAAAAATCAAATGGAAGTACTGCATCGGTTTTTTCGATTGGTTCGTTCGATGGCACACACTACTCTTTCCAAACCGTGCCTTGGATAAAAAAACAATCGACCAAATTTTTTCTGGCGGAACGAATTTTGCGTGAATATGACGAAAATAGAAACCGCAACATCAGATTTTAGCTGCCGCTCGTCGGATCATGCCGATTTGCGGAACTAATTGTCGGTAAGCGGAGACGCATTGAGCGACGCGGCGCGCGCGATACATGGGTTGTTGAAGCTTCGTGCGGTTATCGCGCTATGTGAGGGTGGCCTCGCTGAGCAAGACCTGCGGCGTAAAAGCGCCGCTTTTGGTGGGAAACCTCCCGAAATCCGGCCCGATTCTTTTTAGCGCTAGAGATTTGGTGGAGCGATTCAAATTTGCATCGCAACCGCAAGCGCCGTGATTGCCTATCGATGATCTGTTTAACGTGAAAACGGTGTTGGGCTCTGTGGAGAATGATGCGGTACGCGTGAATACGTAATGGCAGCGAACCCGAGCGAGAGCAGCACAAGCGGTATCGGCGCGGGATCGGATGGAGTTGACGTTAACCCTGCGGACAAGACATCAGCCGTGTCGCGAGGGCTTTGCGCTGAAGCGCTGGCCCGCACGATCGCTTCGTGGTTTGCGCTGATCTCAAAATTTTTCGCCCCCACCGGGCTTTCGCACTGGAGCGAACCGCCTGCGAGCATCCAGCGCCTATCGAAGTTTCGATGAAGTCCCGCGTCAAGCATGTCTTCATCCTGAAAAGGCTGTGAATCGTACACGCCGGGCAATTGTCCAGAATGCAAACTAGCGAGACATGAGGGTAAGCCATTGACGATTTCGTTCAATTGGCTCGCAGCTTGCACAGTGCCAAACGTGCATGCTGTTGCAACGAGCACCGCAATAAGCTTGGCGCGCGCTTTGCCAAGCCAAGCCCAGTAATACTGCGCGGGAATGGCTTCGTCTGCGCTGTCTTGCCCAGCATTTGAGGTGTGCATGTTGGGTTCCTTTTTTTGTATTTGCTGAATACCAACCGTTCGACGCAGCAGAGCAAAAAAATCGTTCATTTTCGGGAGATAGTCACCGAAACTGGCTGTTTTTGCGCCGCGGGTATTGACGGATAGAACCTCGGACTGCGTTCAATCGGCCATCGCCAACACAATAATTGGCGAAACGGTGCCAGAGTGCGCCAGCGCCATGAGGGTGGTCGTGCTGCCCGTTTGCGTTGGAACGTTCGCCAAACCGGCAACCGAACTGAAAATTGCGGCGGTAACACCAAAAGCAGCGGTGGCGGAGAGTAGGCGGAAAGAAAGTGATGCGTTCATGGTGTGTTCCCTTTTTGAGTGGTGCACCGAAGTGCGTAGTCGATGGGTGAACTATCTTCCTAAAGTTGATTCAGGTCTTTGGGAAACGCACCAAAAAGCCTTAAAAAACCTTAAGCGTTCTGAAACGGTTTCCTCCAATTACGGAATCTTGGGTGTAACCTAGTTGCAAACACGCGAAAATCAAGCGAGGGAACGCATGGTCAGTACCACTGCGATGGGGCAGTTTGTTGTGGGTGCCTGCGAAGTGCACCCTGCAGAGCGGCTACTTTTTGTAGAAGGTGTACCGGCCAAACTTGGCGCACGGGCGTTCGATGTGCTGATGGCATTATTCGAGCGTCGCGAACGGGTTGTGCCCAAAAACGAGTTGCTCGAAATCGTCTGGCCCGACTTGGTGGTGGAAGAAAACAACCTTCAAGTTCACATCTCAGCACTGAGGAAATTGCTCGGCGCACAAGCCATCGCTACGGTGCCCGGTCGCGGATACCGATTTACCGCCGAAGTGCACGGCGCGAGCGCCGCACCAATGCCTGCTCCGACAGCCGCCTCGGCCAACCCAACGCGGACGAACCTCGATTACTCGAAATCCGCACTGTATGGTCGCAACGATGAGGTGAGCACACTCAGCGCCATGGTCAAAGCCCACCCCCTTACCACCATCGTGGGCGCGGGTGGTATCGGGAAAACACGCTTGGCCTGCGCAACGGCATCGGGTGTGATCGCGCATTTTGAACATGGCGCATGGCTGGTGGAGCTCGCCCCGGTTTCCGACCCAGCGCTCGTGTCAAGCGCCGTGGCCCAAGCGCTGGGCTTAAGCTTGCCAGGCAAAGCCAGCGCCCAAGAAGAAGTCGTGCGCGCATTACGGGGCAAAGTGCTACTCATTATTTTGGACAATTGCGAACATGTTCTCGGCGCAGCCAGCGATCTCGTACAAGCCATTCGGGCATCAGCCTCGCAGGTTCACCTGTTGGTTACTAGCCAAGAGTTACTAAAAGTAGAAGGCGAATACCTCTACCGCCTCACTCCGCTTCCTGTGCCCGAAACCGACGCGCTCGAAGCCGCCCCAACGTTCGGCGCGGTCGCCCTCTTTGTTGAGCGCGTTCGAGCCTTACGCCCAAGCTTTACGCTGACTGGGCAAAACGTGGCCGACGTGATTGAGATTTGCCGTCGACTCGATGGCTTACCTTTGGCCATTGAGCTCGCAGCAGCGCGCGTGCCGCTGGTAGGCGTAGCGGGCGTACGCGAGAGGTTAAACGAGCGCTTTCGCGTGCTCACGGGCGGGAGCCGAGATGCGCCGCGCCGGCATCAAACATTGCGCGAAACGCTCGATTGGAGCCACGGCATGCTAACACCGGACGAGTGCACGGTGCTACGCCGATGCGGTGTATTCGTGGGTGGTTTTGGGCTCGATTTGGCGCAACATGTGTTAACCGATGAGCAGATGGACGCTTGGAGCGTGCTCGATCATTTGGGTACTTTGGTGGACAAATCGTTGGTGGTGGCAGACCTAAACGAGCCACCGCGCTACCGTTTGCTAGAGAGCATGCGCGCGTACGCACTCGATAAATTGACCGATGCTGGGGACTTAGAAGTTTCAGAAACTCAAAAACGCCACGCGCAGGGCCTGCTCGCTCTATTTGAAACCACCCCTGCGCAGTTTAAAAATGAAACCCGCGATCAGCGGCTTGCGCGCTATCTGCCCGACATTGATAATTTGCGCGAAGCGCTTGATTGGTTAGAAGCCAGCGACGAGCGGGCGCTCCACGTCGCGCTCGCGGGCGCGTCCGCGTGGATATGGGTGAGCGCTGGGCAGCGGGCCGAGGGGCTGCCCCGCTGCGATCGGGCAAGCGCGCGCATTGATGCCACAACGCCCCCAGCGCAGGAAGCGCGCATGCACCTGATGCGATCACAGGTACGTGTGCAATCGGGTGTCCATGAATTTAACGTAGCCGATCTAGACTCGATTGAGCGGGCCGTGGCGCTATACCGTTCGCTCAACGATCGGTTGCGGATGTGCCACGCGCTGAGCATCTACAGCGTAATTTTGGCGATTCAAGGCAACGTTACCGCCTGCGAGCGCGCCACAAAGGAAGTCGGGCTATTGCTTGATCCGAACTGGCCCGCCCCCTCGCGCTGGTACTACTTGGTTGCCGAAAATTATTTTCTTTATTACGCAGGTCGCTACGAAGAAGGTGAAGCCGCTGCGCAGGCGTGCCTGCGTTTTGCAAAAACACTCGACGATCGCCAACTGACTGGGCTTGCGTTGGGCTATCTTGAGCGCTACTCCTCAGCTCGGGGCAATTACGCACAGGCGGTAGAGCGCGGGCGTGAACTCACGGCAAAGCTGCGCACAGACCGGTTCGGTTTGGTCGGCGTAGCCGCCTTTGCTTTTGCCGACTACGCCACGGCGCTTACCAAAATGGATCAACTCGACGAAGCCCTTCTCGCCATGCGCGAAGCGGTGGCACACGAATCGAACGTCGGTACGCTGTGGGAGCTGCTGTGCGCCATTGCGCTATTGGCTTATAAGCGCGGGCGAGTACGCGAAGCCATCATGGCGTTCGGGCGGTTTGAATACATGGTTGCCAAGCACCCCCACACGCGCTTCAATGCCAGCAGTCTTGAGATTCATAAAGAAGTTAAACGACTTTTGAAAAGCGCGAAGTCGGAAACCGAGATTGAGGCGCTATGTACGCAAGGCGTGCTTTTGAGCGAAGAAGAAGTGGCCTCTTTAGCGCTGGCGGATTGATGAACTCGGCCTGAGAAACGATTGGTCTTTTGTAAGTTTTGAGTCTAGAATGATTTCACAAAAACAAAGATTCCGGAGATTCAACCATGGCACACGTACATTCGAAGAAGCGTACGCGCGATGCTGCGCTGACAAAAGCATGGGCAGCACGCCCAGATTCTGATTTCAAAAAACTCGGACTCACCCGCGAGCAAGTGCTCGCGGTAATTCCGCGCTTTCAGGGCACCATCGTGTGGCCCAACGACGCGGCGTACAACACAGATCGAAAACTTTTCAATCCTGTATTCGATAGCTTTCCGCTCTTCATCATGTACTGCGTGGTGGAATCTGATGTCGTCATCGCACTCGAAACCGCTGAGCTCACCACGTTGCCCCCGGCGATCCGCTCGGGCGGTCACTGCACGGCAGGCTTCTCCTCAAACGCGGGCGTGTTGATCGATGTCAGTGGCTTAAACAGCGTATACGTGAACGCCGCTGGCCTGCGCGCAACGGTAGGTTGCGGCGTGAATTTCGGAAATTTCCGCAAAGCATTAAAACCTTACGGACTGCATGTACCTGGCGGCGAATGCGATGATGTGTGTATCGGCGGCTACATGCAAGGCGGCGGCTACGGGTTTACGTCCGTTACGCTCGGGATGAACTGCGACAACGTATTGTGGATGCAAGTTTTATTAGCGGATGGCCGTATCGTCGTCGCCTCGCCCACTACCAACTATGATTTATGGTGGGCCATGCGCGGAGGCACGGGCGGCACGTTCGGTGTGTTGTTAAGCGTTACGTACAAGCTCGTGCCGCTTGGCGATGTGTTCGGCTGGGCCATCATTTGGCCGCTCTCCACGCCTAAAGATATTACTAACGCCAGCAACGCGCTTGGCGTATTGCAAGCCCAATACATGCGCACCGCGCCCTCGCCAAATTTGAACATTCAAGTTTCGCTCTGTTACCAGCCGGGCATCGTCGCTGGGCTGCCACTGCCGCCCGCGCCGATGAAGCCGTACTTGATGGTGCGCGGTATTTGGGTGGGCAACGCCGCCGATGGTCAAGCCGCGATTCAAACGCTTTGCAATTTGCCCGGCGCCACCACGCAATGGACGCAGCAAACCGATTTCGATACGCTCAACGAAACCTTGCTTAATCGCCCCTACGGTATGCCCTGCATCGCCGACGGCGCACCGATGCCCAACGAAGACAAAGCCTCGCGCATCGTCTCGCGGGCCTTGACCGGCGCCGAGTGGACGGGCTTGCTCAATTATTTCGTTACCACGCCCAACCAAACCTCTTACTTTTACATGGAGTTTTATGGCGGTGCGATCAACGCGTATCCGCTAAGCAAAAGCGCATTTATTCACCGCGACGCACTCTACAACGCCGTACTCGATGTGTTTTGGTGGACGGAAGCCCAACGCGGCCCAGCGCAGGCGTTTCTTGATGGCTGGATTAAATACATGGAGCCGCTCTACAACGGCCATGTGTACCAAAACTACCCGCGCTTGGGCGATGCGAACTACGCGAACAAATACTGGGGCAGCGCGCAATCGGCGTTGATTGCAGTGAAGAAAAAATACGATCCGACCACGTTATTTTCTTTTGCGCAGTGCATCGTGCAGCGAGGCAGTGCGGCGCAGGTGCAGCCAGAACTTGCAAGCGCACCGCCGGAGTTGGTGCGCGCAATTCAAGCGCCAATTGCAGAGAATCCGCTACGCGTCTAGTCGCTCGTGTTTTGAGTAAATAACCGTAAATACCTGCGGCGCAAAAAGGCCACTTTCTGGGAGATACCTCCCAAAAAGTAGCCCTTTTTGCGCTGTAGGAAAGTGGCGATTGGCCATGTGACATCCTCAATCGGCCATCGCAATGACTACGCTTGCGGTGAGCGTTTGTTGGTTCATAGCCATAAGCGTCGTGGTGCCGCTTTCAGTCGCTACGTTGGCAAGGGAAACCACGGCGCTGAGAAGGCAAGCGGTAATACCAAATGCAGTGGCGGCGCAGAGGAGGCGGGACGTGAGAGATGTGTTCATGATGAGTTTCCTTTTCGGTTAATTACGTATTGCGTTGTCGATGGGTGAACTATCCGCTCATTGGCCGTTCAGGTCTTTGGCTAAAACCTTAAGCGTTCTGAAAATTGCTCATATCCCCAAAACACCCCATACCCGCGGCGCAAAAAGCGCACTTTTTAGGAAATATCTCCCGAAAAATGACTTTTTTAAGCGCTGCCGAGGCTTGGGCTACATTCGGTGCTCAATCCATCCGGTATCTTCATGAACGCTCGCTTCGCCGTCATCCATTTCCTGCTGCCCTTCATTCGCCCTTACTGGCGGCGGCTGGCCTACGCCATGTTTGGGCTCGCGCTCGCTGCGGCGGCGATGTTGGCCATTGGCGAGGGCTTAAAGCGGGTGATCGATCAGGGCTTTTCCGCGCAAAAGGCGGGCGAGCTAGACAATATTTTGCTCATCATGGTGGGGCTTGCATTGGCGCAAGGCATCGGCGTATACATCCGCTTTAGCAATATTGCGTGGGTAAATCAGCGCGTGGTGAACAACATTCGACAAACCGTTTACAAACATTTGCTCTCGCTTTCGCCTGCTTTTTTCGAGCGGGAGCGCGTGGGGGACGTACTCTCGCGGCTGTCGTCAGATACGGCTACGCTTGAGAGCGTCATAACCAACGCGTTTTCTTGGGCGCTACGCAATGTGGTCATGATGCTGGGTGCGTTGGTCATGCTCGCGCTCACCTCGCTCAAATTATTGAGTTTCGTGTTAATCGCCACGCCCCTCATCATCGCGCCGGTGGTGTTGCTTGGGCGAAAAGTGCAAAGGCTTTCTAAAGATTCGCAAGATCGGCTAGCGGACGTGATGGCCCGGGGCGACGAAACTATTCACGCCGTGCGTACGGTGCAAGCCTATGCGCGCGAAGACTTTGAGCTCGGGAAATTTGGCGAGCGCATTCAGGCCTTATTTTTAAATTCTGCCCAGCGTGAGCGCACCAGTGCCTTGCTCACCGCCATCGTAATCGTGCTCGCCTTCACCGGCGTGTCGGTCATTTTGTGGGCCGGTGGACACGATGTGCTCGCCGGAAAAATGACGGCGGGGCAGCTCTCCGCGTTCGTGTTTTACGCCGTGATTGTGGCTGGGGCCGTGGGCGCGATTGCCGAAGTGTTTGGGCAATTAAAGCGGGCCTCGGGCGCGACCGAACGCATCCGGGAATTGCTCGCCACGCCTGCCGAAATTCAATCGCCCGCCACGCCCACCGCGCTGCCCGCCGCGCGCGGCGAAATCGCGTTCGATAACGTAAGCTTTCGCTACCCCACGCGGCCCGATACGTATGCGCTGCAGGAGTTTTCGTTCACCGCCAAGCCCGGCGAAGTGATTGCGCTCGTAGGCCCGAGTGGCGCGGGAAAAAGCACTGTGTTTCAACTGCTCTTGCGCTACTACGACGTGAGCGCGGGCGCCGTGTTGGTCGATGGTGTGGACGTAAAAAACGCCCCGCTCGGGGCCTTACGAGAGCGGATCGCGCTCGTCTCGCAAGAGCCCGTTATTTTTAGTGGCAGCGTGCTCGAAAACGTGCGCTACGGCAGGCTCGAAGCCAGCGACGCGGAAGTAAAAGCCGCGTGCGATGCCGCCCACGTCAGCGAATTTGCCGTGAAGCTACCGAGCGGATTCGATACCGAATTGGGCGAACGCGGCGTGCGCCTCTCCGGCGGCCAGCGCCAGCGCGTAGCCATCGCGCGCGCCATCCTGGCCGATCGCCCGATTTTGCTGCTTGACGAAGCCACCAGCGCGCTCGATAGCGAAAGCGAAGCGCTCGTGACCGACGCGCTCGAAAAGCTCGCCCGCGAAAAGAAAAACCGCACCACACTCGTCATCGCCCACCGCCTGTCCACCGTGCAAAGCGCGGACCGCACGGTTGTGATCGACGGCGGGCGTGTAGTCGCCCAAGGCACCCACGCTGAATTGATTCAAAGCTCGCCGTTGTTTCAAAGGCTGGCGGCGCTGCAGTTTGGGGTGGAGAAGGTGTGAATGGCTGCAAAAACCTGCGGCGTAAAAACGGCACTTTTTAGGAGATATCTCCTGAAAATGGCTGTTTTTGCGCCGCAGGTTTTGTGCTGCGGGACTGATCTTCGGCGCGATTGACCCGAGATTACCGTCATTCCGGCGAAGGCCGAAATCCAATTTTTCTCGTAAAAACAAAAGCTTAAAAGTACGCTGAGTGCATCGAAATTGAACCCTGGCCTTCGCCGATGCGACGTGAACTCGGCAAAACATAATATACTTGCACGTATATGTGTTTTGGAGCAAAGCCATGTCACAAATCACGCTTTATCTCGATAAGGCCACGCAAGCGCTGGTGGAGCAGGCTGCGCTTTCCAATGGCGTATCGAAAAGCCGCTGGGTGGCGGAGCTCATTCGTAAACACGCAGCCCAAGAGTGGCCGAAAGATTGTCTTGCGCTGGCGGGCAGCTTCGCGGATTTTCCGTTGCGAGAAAGTGGGCAATCTTTCGCTCAGCCGCCGGACGTACCGCGCCTTAGTTTCTAAACATTAGTTTCTAGACCCAAGCTACTAAACGCGCGTGCTAATCCTCGATACTAATACGATCAGTTACTACTTTCGCGGCGATCCGCAGGTCGTGCCGCGCTTTCAGGCTGTCGCGCCTGCTGAGATGGGCGTGCCCACGATTGTGGAATATGAATTGCGCTACGGCCTGCTGCGCCTGCCGCCGGAAGCCAGCGCGCCGCGCTTGGCCGCGCTCACGCAGCTCTTGCGCCCGATGCAGCGCTTGGCATTTGATAGTGAATGCGCGAACGAAGCCGCTCGAATTCGCGCCGAAATGGAAGCCCAAGGCGCAACCATCGGCGCGCACGACACACTCATCGCCGCCACCGCGCTGCGCTACCAAGGCACGCTCGTCACCCGCAACGCACGCGAGTTTGGCCGCGTGCCGAGGCTGCAGTGGGTGAATTGGCATGGGGAGGGGTAAATTAGTAAGGTGGTAGCTGGAAACTGGAAATCTATCAATTAACGAACTCGACATTGAAATTGCTTACAAGGCGATGTTTGCATTCCTTGATCGCTATTGGCAGATCTCAAAATCTGAAGATATTGGAGATCTGCTTAGCTCCATGGATTGGTCGGACGGACTTCGACCTAATGATCCCGCGATGTGGAGTGACTGGATTGAGTCTTGTGATTTGGCGAAGCGCGAACACGCGAAGTGATCGTAAGCTAAGGTTACACATAGGTTCCTGCTCGCCAAACTTCGCCGATAAAACGCGGCTATTGCTACGGAGTTTCCTAAGGAGACAAACCCCTGCTCACGCGGACGTTGGAACGCCATCTTCGCAAATGCCGGCAGTGGCTGTCTACCCAAAAACCTCCTAGCTGCTTTTTTTGAAAGCGCCCCCCCCCACCGTTCATCACGCCAAACCCCATTTCAGCGTTTAACCGCACGCGCAATTGAATTTTTTGGTCAAATCCCCATCTAATGAAGCACAAGACCCCGGCACTCTCGCCGCTGTTTTAGAAAGTGGAACTCGCAATGGTTGGCAATTGGATGAAAACTGGCATGTTGTTCGCGGGCATCATTGCGCTCTTTGGCATGATTGGTGCGTACATCGGTGGGGTGACGGGCATGTTGTTCGCCATTTTCATGGGCGGGGCGATGAATGTGTGGAGCTATTGGAATTCGGCCAAGATGGTGTTGAAGATGTATGGCGCGAAGGAAGTGGACGAAACCTCGGCGCCGCAGCTCTACAACATGGTCAAAGAGTTGGCTGAAAAAGCCCAATTGCCGATGCCTAAGGTGTACTTGATCGACGAAGCCCAGCCGAATGCGTTTGCGACGGGGCGTAACCCGGAGAATGCGGCGGTGGCGGCGACGACCGGCATCATGCAAATCCTGACGGCGCGCGAGTTGCGCGGGGTGATGGCCCATGAGTTGGCGCACGTAAAACATCGTGATATTTTGATTTCCACCATTTCGGCGACGATGGCGGGCGCGATTTCGGCGATTGCTAACTTTGCGGTGATGTTCGGTGGGCGCGATGAACATGGCCGCCCGGCGAACCCAATCGCGGGGATGCTCATCATGATGTTGGCGCCGATGGCGGCGATGGTGATTCAGATGGCGATTTCGCGGGCGCGTGAGTTTGATGCGGATCGCGGCGGCGCGGAAAT
>JANMDS010000555.1:0-7732 GCA_031376405.1 Betaproteobacteria bacterium | reverse complement strand
TCATGCCACCTTGCCAAATTTTGAAAATATCTAGCGGATTCGCCAAATGGTGTGGCAACTGATAGAGGAGCACTTCGCCTAGCCGTCCGCCTACGATTACGCCTATAAAACCGTAAAAAAGTAGGTCATCAATTTCGTCGTCTTTCCACCCTAGCCAAGGCTCCCTGCGCACGCGCAGCTTGGATAGATATAAAAAGCTCACAAAAGCCGCCACGTACATGAGCCCATACCAATGGACGGAAAGCGGGCCGATCTGTAGCGCGACAGGATCAATATTGGGGTGGGTCAGCATCGCAACAGTTTAGCGGGCGACGCAGGCGCACTTTGCGACAAACCGCCAATTTGGGAGATTCAGCTGCAGAAAGGCCGCTTTTACGCCGCAGGTTTAGGGTTCACAATGAAGGCTATGCAAAATCTTTATGGAGTTAATATGTTTGCGTTTCGCCGCTGTTCCCGCGCGCTGGTCGGCGCATCCATGTTGGGGCTTGCAGCGTTCAGTGTTGCGCAAACGCTTGCGCAACCGAAGCTGCAAGCGCTCATCACCGAGCGCGTAGACCAGCACAAGCAAGCAGTAGGCATAGCGGCTTTTACATTGGATGAAAAAGGGGTGCAGTTCGCCGTACATGGTTCGCAAAGCGCGACTAAAGCTATTGCCATTACGCCCGATACCCTTTTTGAAATTGGTTCCATCTCCAAAACCTTTACTGGGCTTTTACTGGCGGAGCTGGTTGTAAAAGGCATCGTGAAATTGGACGATCCGGTGGAGAAGTATTTGCCGGATGCGATGACCTTGCGTGATCGTGGGAACGCACCGATTCAGCTAATTGATCTGGCCACGCACCGAGCAGGGCTTCCCCGTTTGCCACCCGATTTCGCTCCGCGCGTTGAGGCAAATCCCTACGCGGACTTCGATGAAAAAGCGCTCATCAATTCCTTGAAAGTACTCTCCGGTGACAAAACGCTACCGCGCCGCGATACCAGGCACGACTACTCTAA
This sequence comes from Betaproteobacteria bacterium, assembly GCA_031376405.1. GTDB lineage: Bacteria > Pseudomonadota > Gammaproteobacteria > Burkholderiales > Casimicrobiaceae > JANMDS01. The sequence continues at coordinate 6,736 of JANMDS010000555.1, read as the reverse complement.
TTTGGGCTTCGGATTGCTCGGCTATGCGCTTGGGCGGGCGGATGGATCGAACTACACCGCAGCGTTGCAAAAGCGCATCCTCACCCCACTTTCTCTCTCCGCTACCTTCAGTACCGTGCCTGAAAGTGAGCGCAGCCGATTCTCCGATGGTCACGATGAAAAACTGAAAACCGTGCCGCATTGGGACTTCGATGCGCTCGCCGGCGCTGGCACCTTGCGCATGAGCGTGCGCGATCTCGCCCGCTACGCGAGTGCGGCGCTCGGCATCGAGAAAACACCGCTTACTGATGCGTTCGCGTTGGCGATGCGCCTGCATGCCAAAACGGAACGGGAGGCAAACACGATCGGACTTGCGTGGATCCGCGGAAAGCTCAACGAGCGGGAATTCCTCAACCATGATGGCGGCACGTTCGGGTTTTCGTCCACGCTCTGGCTCGACACGACACGCAAACAGGCGAGCGGCGTAATCGCCAACGCGTTTGTTCCGGTAAACGATATCGGTTTGCACGCATTGGAGCCCAGCGTTCCGCCACGAGATTTAGCAATCAAAAGTCAAACCAGCATTGCGCTGACCGCCGCGCAGCTCGCTGAATTTGCAGGGATCTACAAGCTTTCGCCCGCAATGAACGTAGCCATTACGGTGCGGGGCAATCAAATTTTCGCGCAGACCACCGCGCAATCTGAGTTCGAGTTGTTCGCCAAATCGCCGCGTAGTTTTTTCGCGAAAATTGCGCCGATTGCAATCGAATTTGGTGAAGCCAAAGAGGGCAAAGCGCAAAGCTTTATGCTTTTGCAAGGTGGGCAAAAAATGCCTGCGCCGCGCCTCGAATGAGTGGAACCGGACGATCAATGATACGAGACCCGCAACCCAAAAATGGCACTTTTGTGGAGATAACTTCTAGGAATTGGCATTATTGCGCCGCAGGTTTTTTGCTTAAAGTTTTTTATAGATCGCAATGAACAAACGCACACAATTTGGCGCTCTCGTCGGCGGGGGTTTTGCGCTACTTAGCGCACTAGGGTGCACGTCAGCTCAGGTCACTCCCAACCTTGATCCCCGCGTTTTCGTCGTTGGCGATTCCACCGCGAGCGACTATGCATCCGACGTGAAACCGCGCATGGGTTGGGGGCAAGTTTTTTTCAACGAGTTGGAGCCGGAGAGGCCGATTACGGTGGTCAATCTTGCGCTATCGGGGCGCAGCTCACGAAGCTTTATCGCGGAAGGCTGGTTTGATGGGCTTACCAAGAAAATTGGTTTCGGAGATTTTCTGCTCATCCAATTCGGGCATAACGATGAAAAATGTGGAAACCTACCGCCACATCCCTCGCCCGCGCGCGACTTGAGCGATATTGCCAAATTGTGTACCTATCCGGGCTTCAATGCGGCCATTCCAGAGGGAATGTCGTTCTCCAGAACGTTGGAAAAATATGTTGCGCTGGCTCGCGAAACCGGCGCGCAGCCAGTGCTCATCACGCCGGTGACGCGACGCAATTTTATAAACGGCCAAATCGCAGCGAGCACGCACACCACGCAGCACGGTGCGTTTCCAGGCGACTATGCCCAAACAGTACGCGACACCGCCAAACGGCTCGCGGTGCCGCTAGTCGATCTCGACATGTTGAGTATGCGCTACTTCAACCGAATGGGTGAAGCGGCCTCGCTTGACTATTTCCTTGCTGTGGACGCGACAACCTATCCGCATTATCGAAAAAAACTAGGCAGCCTCGAGCAACCGGACAACACCCACTTTCAGGAGCGCGGAGCGCGCGCCCTCGCTCAGATCATTGCGCACGCGCTGCAATTACAAAACCATCCGCTTGCACAATACCTGCGGCGTAGAAACGGCATTTTTTACGAAATATCTCCCTAAATATGCCGCTTTTTTTGTTTCCGGCAAAGTGAACCAAGTGCGCAGCGAGTGCTTGTTTAGCCGAAGCCGTCGAAAAACCCTTGCGCATGGTTCACGTCGGTCGCGTGAAGTTGGGCCTATTCAGCGAGCCCGTGTCGAACGCCTTGCGAGTTGAGTTTCGAGGTCACATCGCTGTCGCGCTTTTCGAGCCCGCGCACCCGCTCTTCAAAATCATCCGGACAACGAAATGTGTAAAGTAGGTCCGCGTACAGGACATACCTGCGGCGCAAAACAACCTGCGTTTTGCGATTATCTCCTCGAAAAGTGGGCTATCCGAAGAACAAATACGCCACCCAAATCGCCGCGATGACGCAGGCTAAATCGGCGAGCAAACCGTACGTTACGGCATAGCGGGTTTTCTTGATGCCCACCGCGCCAAAGTAGAGCGCGATCACGTAGAGCGTGGTGTCGGAGGAGCCTTGCAGTATGCTTACTAAGCGCCCGACGAAGGAATCTGCGCCGTAGGTTTTCATCGCATCAATCATCATTGCCCGAGCGCCACTGCCGCTGACAGACTTCATGAGCGCGGTGGGTAAGGCAGGGGTGAAATCGGTGTTGAAGCCTAATTGTGAAAATATCCAAGCGAAGCCTGAAACGATGAAGCCCAGCACGCCCGAATTTCGCAAAACGCTGATGGCAACTAACATGCCCACTAAGTACGGAATGATGGTGATGGAGGTTTGAATGCCTCCTTTCGCGCCTTCGATAAACGCTTCGTATACGTTCACTTTTTTACGCAAACCGCCAATTAGGAACGCCATAATGATGGCTAGCAAAATCAAGTTACTGGCCACTTTCGATACCGATTCGACTTGCAGCCGCGACAATACCTGGCTAAAGAGATACACCAAGCCGACCACGCCGGCGGTCAGCCCGCCCACCCAACCCAACACCATCGGCTGGAACAAATTGATGCGCTGTTTGAGAGAAACTAAAAGCAACGCCACCAACGTGCCCGCATAAGTGGCGATGAGTGTGGGGATAAAAATATCGGAAGGATCTTTTGCGCCCAGCACGGCGCGCTGGGCCATAACTGAAACTGGGATGAGCGTTAAGCCTGCCGTTTGCAACACCAAAAACATAATTTGCGCGTTGCTGGCGGTGTCTTTGTCGGGGTTCAGCGATTGCAGGCTTTCCATCGCTTTGAGGCCGAAGGGTGTCGCGGCATTATCCAATCCCAAAAAATTGGCGGAGAAATTCATCACCATATGACCCGTAGCGGGGTGATTTTTAGGAATTTCTGGGAATATTTTTTGGAAGAAAGGCGAGATTTTTTTTGCCACCCAATCGATGAACCCGGCCCGCTCGCCAATAGAAAGCATGCCCAGCCAAAACGTCATTACGCCCGCGAGCGGCAGGGCAATTTCCATCACCGCTACCCGCGCCGAATCAAACGTGCCGTCAACCATGCGCTTGAACACCGTATCGTCGCCCATGAATAGCCACTGTGCGAGTGCAGCGATAAAACTCACGATAAAAAAGCCAGCCCAGAGGTAGGTAAGTGCCATGTTGGAATCGAAACATTGCTGCAAAGATATGACAAGTATCGCATTTGCCGCCGTTGCAGCGGGGCTTTGGAATGGGGTACAGTGGCGAAGGGAGAAAAATAAAAAATCACCTACCGACCGTTCCATTGATTAGCCTACTCACTACTGAAGCACGTGCGCCTGAACACGCCAATCTTGACCAGTATCCGACGGAGGCGTTGGTGCGGGCGTTCGCCCAAGATCAAGCGCGCGCGGCAGAAGCGGTGCTGGCGGTAGCCGCACACATTGCGCCAGCAGTCGATGCGGCGGCGGAGCGGCTGGAGCGTGGCGGCAGGCTAATTTATGTGGGCGCCGGAACATCCGGACGGCTCGGTTTGCTCGACGCGGTGGAATTAAACCCTACATTTTCGTGGCCGCAAGCGCGCGTGTACGCACTGCTCGCAGGCGGGCCTGAGGCGTTGTTTCAAGCGGTGGAAGGCGCGGAGGACAACGCAGCAGCCGGTGCGCAGGATTTGATTGAACTTGGCGTGAACGACAACGACGTGGTGATCGTGTTGGCCGCCTCCGGCGCAACGCCGTTTGCGTTAGGCGCATTGCGTGCAGCGCGCGAGGCAGGCGCTCTAACGATCGCGTTTGCGAATAACCCTGCTGCGCCCCTAACCGCTGCTGCCGAAATCGGTATTACCCTCGACACGGGGGCAGAAGTGATCGCGGGCAGCACGCGATTAAAAGCAGGCACAGCGCAGAAAATAGCGCTCAACACGCTTTCCTCGGCCATCATGGTGCGGCTCAACAAAGTTCACGGCAATTTGATGGTAGACGTGCGGGCCTCCAACGCGAAGCTGCGTAAGCGGGCGGTGAGCCTCACTATGCACGCCGCCCACTGCGACGAAGCGCGCGCTGTACACGCGCTGGATGCGTGCGCGTTTCGGGTGAAAACCGCTATTGTGATGATTGAGTGCAACCTTGATGCGGCACACGCGGATGCACTGCTTGCTAGCGTGCACGGTAGCGTACGCAAAGCAGTGGCGGCGGCGTGACCACTGCTGAGAAAATGGTAAGCCCCTGGCGCTGGATCCCCACGCTCTACTTCGGCCAAGGCTTGCCGTATGTGGCGGTAATGATGCTGTCGGTGGTGATGTACAAGAATTTGGGACTCACCAACACCGATATTGCGTACTACACGAGCTGGCTTTATCTGCCCTGGGTGATTAAGCCGTTGTGGTCACCACTTGTTGAGTTGGTGCGCACAAAACGCGTGTGGATTGTGGCCATGCAACTCGTTGTCGGGGCAGCATTCGCCTGCGTTGCACTAACCTTACCGGCCACGCAATTTGTGCGCTACACCTTAGCGTTTTTCTGGCTACTTGCTTTTGCATCCGCCACCCACGACATCGCGGCCGATGGCTTTTACATGCTCGCATTGGAGCAGCCAAAGCAAGCCGCGTATGTCGGTATTCGCAGCACGTTTTACCGATGTGCGATGATTTTTGGGCAAGGTGCACTGGTGTGGTTTGCTGGGCGCATGACCACCCACTTTGGTGATGCCAAGGTGGCCTGGCAGTGGGTGTTTTTCGCGCTCGCGCTGGGTTTTGTGGCGCTTGCGCTCACGCATCATTTCAGCCTGCCCCGGCCCAACGCGGATGCATCGCACGCGCGCGAAGACGATTTTTTTTTTGCCGAATTCTTCGAAACATTTCGTAGCTTTTTTGCGAAACCTAAACTATTGCTCGCATTGGGTTTCATGCTGACGTACCGATTGGGTGAAGCCCAGGCGCTCAAACTCGTCGCTCCATTTATGCTGGATGTGCGTGAAAAAGGTGGGTTAGGATTTAGCACAGAGCAGTTCGGATTCATCTATGGCACGATGGGAGTGCTCGCGCTAACCATAGGAGGCATCGCAGGCGGTTTGGTCATTTCTCGAAATGGTTTACGGGCATGGCTTTGGCCGATGATCCTGGCGGTGCATTTACCCAACCTGTTATTTGTGGCATTGGCGTTTGCCCAGCCAACTTCGCCGTGGCTGGTGACAAGCGCTATTGCGGTGGAGCAATTCGGCTACGGATTTGGGTTCGCTGCGTATTTGCTTTTCATGATTTGGTTCGCCGATGGTCCTCACAAAACCGCGCATTACGCACTATGCACAGGCTTTATGGCGCTCGGTATGATGCTGCCGGGAATGGTGAGTGGGCGCATCCAAGAAGCGCTGGGCTATCCGCATTTTTTCATCTGGGTGTGCGTGTGTACGCTACCTTCGGTGGTGTTCGCGTATTTCCTCAATATTCCTGCCGATTTCGGGCGCAAGAAAGAAGGCTAGCGTGGCGTTCGTTACTCGGCTCGTGAGCCTTGATGCCTTCCGTGGTTTCACCATTGCTGCGATGGTGTTGGTGAACAACCCGGGCGACTGGAACAACGCCTACGCTCCCCTATTGCACGCGAGTTGGAACGGGTGGACGTTCACCGATGTGGTGTTTCCGTTCTTCTTGTTCATCGTTGGCGTCGCGATGACGCTTTCGATTCAACGCCAGCGCATCGACGGCATCACAAACGTGCAACTGCTTAATGGGCTCTGGCGACGCGCCTTGCTCATTTTCGTAATCGGGGTGCTTATGAATTTCATCCCACAGTTTGATTTGTCCACAGTGCGCATACCTGGCGTGCTCCAGCGCATCGCGTTGTGTTCGCTCATCGCCGCGCCGGTCGTCGTGTGGTGTGGCGTGGTGGGGCAGGGTGTGGCAATGGTGGTGCTGTTTGCGATTTACATGGTGCTCATGCTCATGGTGCCAGTGCCCGATGCGTCGGGAGTGGTTGCCGCTGGAGTATTGCAGCCGGGGCGGGATTTTGGCGCCTACGTGGATCGCGCGCTACTTTCAGGGCATTTGTGGGCGAAGGCAAAAACGTGGGACCCCGAGGGGCTGGTATCCACTCTCGCCGCAGTGGGCAATTTGTTAGCGGGCAGTATTGCCGGTGTGTATTTGCGGCGACGGCAAGCTGCGGGGGAATCTCGACGCTTCATGTTAGGTAGCGTGTGGGTGGGTGCGGTGGCGCTTTTCATCGCCGACATCATGAATGCTCACGTGATGCCGATCAACAAAAATTTATGGACCGTCTCATACAGCCTGTGGATGACCGGCTGGGCGGTGTGGACCTTTGCAGCATTTTTCTTTTGCCTCGACGCTATACGTAACGAATCGCTGCGCGAACGGCTGCGCACTGTTTTTCTTCCGTTCACCATTTACGGAATGAACGCGCTCTTCATATTTGTTCTCTCTGGGCTCATTGGGCGGCTAATCGCCACGGTAAAACTCCCCAATGGTGGCAGTATTAGGAGCGCGCTAT
>JANMDS010000539.1:0-1843 GCA_031376405.1 Betaproteobacteria bacterium | reverse complement strand
ATTGCACTTAACTTAAAAAATAATCTACCCAATTTTCTAAACTGTTATCTTCAAAACTTAATTCTATCGCCACTCCTTTTCCATTATCACCATATAAGCGCCACATATTAAACTCGTTTTCTATTCCCTCCAATAATAATTCTGTATTACACATTGATAAAAGAAAGAGATTGTCTTTCGCATCTTTTTTATTGACATTATTAAAAGTTATTGCATTTCCTGCAAAAGAGTATTCCCGCGGATCATTAAGATTATTAAGATTATAAAGGCGTATGTTTTTGCTTTCAATAATTCCCTCTATTCCAAACAAAGATGTAAAATGGATAAACTTTAATGTGTCTTTATAATAATATTCGCTATTTACTAAATATTTATTCTCCGGCGGAATAAAATAATGCGACTCGTTGACAGCCTTTTTAGTACCAGCTCGAGATGAATGAATTGTTACACTTGGCAAGAGTTTATTGATTTGATCAACAATTATTTTCTCTTTATTTGTATATTTCATTGCTTAACAATTTTCTGTGCTGCAAGTATGGAGCATAATTGCGGTATTCTTTTTTATTATCGCTAAAGCCATCATACTGAATGGCTACAAATGGATTACAAACAATATAGTTTCCCTTATTGGCTAATGATCTGTCTATATCTGTTTCTTCCGGTAGTGAAAGGAAAGTACTATAAAACATTTGATTGATTTTATATAATGTAAGTCCCGAAAAATCATTTATGGAATTATCGTCATTTATATTGCCGTGAATTATTCCCCCGAGATAAAGGTCATAGTCTTTAGGCTGATTGTTTATGTAATATTCAAAAGCCCCTGGTGAGGTAAATTTAATATCATCTTCGGCAATAGTTATTGAAGGTAGATTTTGATCGTGTGCCCACTGAATAATTTGTTTATGAGCTTTTGCTATTCCCCGTTTGGGGTTTTCTTCATCTAAAAACCCTTGCCATATTTTGTAATTGAAAATATTTTGCTCATGTAGTTGATTATGAAGTAGTTGAAGCCGGTCTGTCCGGTATTCTAAATGAATGATATTAAGTAGCATAATAGCAAATATAAGGAGTTCTATTAACTTTCTCATTTCGCATATTGCGAAATGAGAAATACTACTTATATTTGCAGTATGAGAAAGCATAACGGAATGCGTCCCCAAGACGTGTCAATTCTTTTGAAGATAATGGCAATCGGTGAGCAGCCGTGGCAGCTGGTAGGACTTTCACATGCATTACATATAAGCATATCCGAAATTTCTGAATCTTTAAATAGAAGTCAACTGGCAAGCCTTATTGACTATAATAAGAAAAAAATTAATAGACACAGTTTGATGGAGTTTTTGGAACATGGTGTTCGTTATGTATTTCCTCAGCAACCTGGGACTTTGGCCAGAGGTATTCCCACTGCACACTCCCATCCCGTAATGAAAAATATTTTCATAAGCGAAATGAATTATGTTTGGCCAGACGTTAAAGGTGAAGTGATGGGATTACTAATTGAACCCTTTTATCCCAAGCAAGTGGAGGCGATTAAACAAGACCCCATATTTTATGAATTACTCGCTTTAGTTGATGTCATTCGTGTAGGTAGAGTAAGAGAAGTTAAGTATGCTGTTACTGAATTAAAAAAATATATTTTGCATGAGTCATCACACAAATAAGGTAAGAATTAAAGCTGTTTTCAACGCATTAGGAGTTTTAAAGGAAAAGGTAGTTTTTGTAGGAGGTGCAACTATATCTTTATATCCCGACAGACAAGTCTTTGAAGTAAGGCCTACGGATGATGTGGATGTTATAATTGAAATTTTAAATTATCATAATAGAGCGGAATTAGAAGCAC
>JANMDS010000538.1:0-1522 GCA_031376405.1 Betaproteobacteria bacterium | reverse complement strand
GGTGCAGTTTTCAATGGCACTTGCAAGATGGGGGCCGCTATTAAGGATATAAAGTCAGCTGAAAATGGAACAGCGCACGCCTACAGAACCGAAGGAGCCGTCGCCAACTAATTCATATCTCAAATACAGCGGTTTTGCGCTTCAACTTTTAGGCGGAATCGGATTGGCCGCATGGCTGGGACACTGGCTGGATCAATATCTTTCCTTCCGCTTTCCGGTATTCATGCTCACCTTCGCACTGATCATTTTTTGTGGAATGTTATATCAGGCATATAAAAATCTGAATCAGGAATGACATGATCAGGTTCCTGATTTTTTTGATGGCATTAACCTTACTGGTTGCTTTGCTGCTTTATGCAGGCCATGCGTATGGCAACTGGCCACTTCCGTCGCAAAGCCCGGCCATTCTGACCTATCTGGCCTGTACTACGATAGTAGCATTTTACATGCTTCACAGCACAGCGCAATCCACACTATTTAGTCAGGCCTACTTGTTGTCCATTGTATTGAAAATGATCACTGGAAGCGTATTTATATTCATCGTAATTTTTATTGACCGGGCAGGTGCCAAGGGAAATGCCTTGCTCTTTATTATTTCTTACATGCTCTATACTGCATTGGAAGTTGGGTTCTTGTACCGTAAAATAAATGGACCGAAACTCAAACCATGACTTTTGTCATGAGTGAATTGCCTTTGCATCCAAGAAGGGGTCGGTAATCCGGGGCAAAAAAAAATCAAAACATTTTTTTTTGGGGTATTAATCAATACTTTTGCAATCGATTAATCAAGACTGTGCAGAGCCACCCAAAAAAGCCGTTTTCAATAGTAAAAAGCACGTTTTTTACGCTTATTCTGATCGCTATTTTGGGGCATATTTCACCTTTGAAAGCACAGTCAGAACATCAGTCTGATTCGACGCAAAACCCAACAGAACACAAAGCGACTTTCAAGGTAAGTAAGGTCATCATTGAGCACGTACTGGATAACCATGTTTGGCATTTTTTTGATGGCCATTGGGGTACATTGTTTTTGCCAGTGATTGTGTATTCTGATGAAAGAGGTTTGGAGATGTTTACATCACGCAATTTTTATGATGAGCGCCACCAGTCCATTGCTTATAATGGCTACACGCTGGAACACAATAAGATTGAGCTCAACGGAAAATCTGTATGGGATTTTTCCATCACGAAGAATGTTGCCATGCTTTTCCTCAATGCCGGATTGATTTTATTTATCATGACTTCGGTGGCGAGGAGTTACAAGCGTAATGCAGGCAAGGCGCCGAAAGGCCTGCAGTCGTTTATTGAACCCATCGTTGTATTTGTAAAAGATGAAATTGTAAAACCAAACATTGGTCCGAAATACGAGAAGTACCTTCCTTATTTGCTCACCCTTTTCTTTTTTGTACTGGTGGGCAATCTGCTGGGTCTCTTGCCGGGGGCATCGAACCTGACAGGAAACATTGCAGTCACTTCGACTTTGGCTGTCGCATCGTTTCTGATCACCAACATTAGCGGAAAC
>JANMDS010000535.1:0-3148 GCA_031376405.1 Betaproteobacteria bacterium | reverse complement strand
TCGCACGAGATGAATCAACGCAAGGTTCGAGTTGTGGCTCACGGTGTTGATGCGCACTAGCTCTTGCGCGAGGGAAAGGGTTTGTGGGGTGAGGGGGGTGTTCATGGGGCTATTTTGTACCTAATACGCCGCAGATATGGGAGTCCGCGCCCACACGAGCGCATGTTGCTCATGTTCTTTCACGAACGAATCCTTTCCGTCCATATACGCCTCCATATTGTGCGGGTGTTGCTGCGCGAGACTAAGCTTGAGCGCCGCGTAAGCGTGCATCGCACCTTCGTGCGCGCGCAAGTAATCTCGAAATGCAAGATGGCGCAGCACATGTTCGCTGCCCCGTGCGAAGGCATGAAGGTGGTGCGTGCGCACGCCCGCCGCGTTCGTTTTTCGAAAGTAGCGCCGACTCGCGATCCCGAATTCCCCCATCGCTTCGTAGCCGAGCGCGATGAGGGCATTTTCGTCGGTCTCTACCGCGTCGAGCGATGGTGTCTCAAGCAACATATCAATAATCGGCTTCGCTGCAAGGCCGGGCACAGACGTGCTGCCGATATGGTGCAGTGCGAACGCGCCATCGGCAGCAAGCGCCGCGTTGAGCAGCGTACGCTCGCGCTCAAATTGCCGCGGCCAGTCGGATTGGTAAGTGACTACCGCAACTAGATCTGAAATCATCTTGGTTTGCTAAAGAACGCGTTGTTACGCTTCACTCGGATCAAATACGCCCCACCACTTTGGGCGCTTGGAAACATAAGAATGAAAAGTAGGCGCGAGCTCGCAGCGATTGGGTGAGTCGAACGTGCCCAAGGCAATAGCCAACGTCGGTTTGTCATCAATTGCGCCGAGCGTGCTGCCGCACACCGAACAAAATGCACGACTGGAAAAAGCCGAAGAGCGCCACCGCGAGGGCGCTCCTCCAGGACCAATCCACTGCACTTGGCTTTGGGCAAACTCAACCCACATTTGCGTCAACGCACCGGAATGTCGCTGACACTTTCTGCACGAGCAGGTATGCGGCTTGAGCGCTGGGCCTGTCGCAACAAAGCGGATATTGCCGCACAAGCATCCGCCTTCGTAGATTTTCTGTTTAGTCATCTGAAAAACTCCGTCAAACAACAGACTCGACTACCGGTGTTTTCTGAACTGGAGGGAAACGCAGCCCTGTAGGGCGCTACAGTGTTTTTTCCCTAACCAAAAAAACACGCATGCTTATCCTCGCTAACAATTGCAAAGAACTTCTCTGCTGAGCTAACGGTTGGTGCACCGGGGTAACTATGCCACTTTAGGTCTGCGCGCTGCCAATAGACTTTCCAATGCTTTTGAGCGATCACGTACGTCGCTTTTGCAACCGGCGTCTCCGTCGTTTCGCCCGGCGCGCCTTGCCAACGTAGGCGTATTTCAAACAGTTCAATACTCCGGCCTGAGAGTCGAAACCCAAAATCCATTTCTGCGCGAAGGCGCGGAGGCGGCCGATGACGTTCAACGAACGCTGCGGCCAACGTTTCGAGCCTCTTTTTTTCTAATTCGCTAAATGCCATTTAATTACCTCCTCTTGTTTAAGTGCGAGATGACCGTCCACGAGCCCCTCTTTCGTGATCGCTTGTACCGTCACATTCTAATTCTCTGGAAAAATAGCCAAAACTGCGCCGCAGGTATCGAGCTCACAAAATGAACAAACGCGAATTTCTTCAAGTATTGGCTGCTGCGGCGGTTTCCGGGTGTGCGATCAACGATAAGCGCGTGCTCGCCGGGGACGCGGGCGCGGGGCTTTATGATGTGCCCCGATTTGGCAATGTGCATTTACTGCACTTCACCGATTGCCACGCGCAGTTAAAGCCCATCTACTTTCGTGAGCCTTCGGTAAATATCGGGTTGGGCGCGGCGCTTAATAAGCCACCTCATTTAGTAGGCGAACATTTCTTGCGACATTTCGGCATTGCAGGCGGCTCACACGCGGCGCATGCGTTTACCAATTTAGATTTCAGCGCGGCGGCAAAGCGCTTTGGAAAAGTCGGTGGGTTCGCTCATTTGGCTACGCTTGTGAAGCGCATGAAAGCCAACCGCCCTGGTGCGCTCTTGCTTGACGGCGGTGATACATGGCACGGCTCAGGCACGGCCTTGTGGACGAACGGGCAAGATATGGTGGACGCTTGCTTAGCGCTGGGTGTGAACGTGATGACAGCGCATTGGGAATTTACACTGGGCGACAAACGGGTGAAAGAAATCATCGGGAAGGATTTCAAAGGCAAGGTAGATTTCATTGCGCAAAACGTGAAGACCACGGACTTTGGCGACGAAGTATTTCCGCCGTACACGATGAAGGAAATGAACGGCGTGCCCATTGCCATCATCGGGCAAGCCTTCCCGTACACACCGATTGCCAACCCGCGCTACATGGTTTCAGAGTGGACGTTTGGTATTCAAGATGAAAACATGCAGAAGGTGATCGACGAAGTGCGCGCGAAAGGCGCGCAAGTGGTGGTGTTGCTCTCCCACAATGGCATGGATGTCGATTTGAAATTGGCCTCGCGCGTGCGTGGGCTGGATGCGATTTTGGGCGGCCACACGCACGACGGCGTGCCTTCCGCACAGCCCGTACAAAACGCGGGCGGCGTTACGCTTGTGACCAACGCAGGCTCGAACAGCAAGTATCTTGGCGTGCTCGATTTCGATGTGAAAGCGGGCAAGATTGCCGACGTGCAATACAAGCTCTTGCCCGTGTTTAGTGATTTGTTACCGGCCGATGCGCAGATGGATGCGTTGATTAAAAAAGTACGCGCACCCTACGAGGTAAAGTTGGCCGAGCCGCTCGCTGTGAGCGAAGGCTTGCTCTATCGTCGGGGCAATTTCAATGGAACATTTGACCAGCTCATCCTCGATGCGTTGCAAGCCGAAAAAAACGCTGAGATTGCGTTTTCCCCCGGTTTCCGTTGGGGTACTTCCATCTTGCCGGGGCAAACGATTACCCGCGAGCATGTGATGGACCAAACCGCAATCACCTATCCGTGGACGACGGTTTCCAATGTGTCCGGCACAATGATTAAAACCATCCTCGAAGACATTGCAGATAATTTGTTTAACCCCGATCCGTATTACCAGCAGGGCGGTGATATGGTGCGTGTGGCCGGCATGAGCTACACCTGCGAGCCGGGTGCAA